>CAWUOF010000007.1:0-22095 GCA_963923765.1 uncultured bacterium
GGGCAACAACATCAATTACAATATCAGCGTGATTACGGGCTGTTTTGTGATAGGAGGTAGATGCGGTTGTCATAATTATGTGTGTATATTACTAGTACTAAGGTGGTGGTTTTGCTAGGTGTTTTATCAAAAGACATCTAGGGAAAATTACGGTGTTAGAAAAAAGGGAACAGGAAAAGTAGCAATTGTGGCTAGTTTTTGCCAAAAAATGTATTGTTTAAGGGTTTGCAGATGTCTAATTGTAGTTAGCAGATTGGCTATATTTATCCGCAGGTGAGTTTATTTATCAGTTTACCGTGTTATTTCCAGAATTTTGTTATATTCCAGTTATTTTTGGTGATAAATAGTGATTGTGCGGATTTATTTAATATTTATGATAATTTTATGACAATTTGGGGTGAAATTGGGCTAGAGGCAGGGAATGGGGATGATTTCGCAGCCGATCGGCTTGGGTAAGTAATGATTCGGCAAAGGCGATCGCCTCCTGTGCAGATTGACCACTGGCAAGCTGGGCTAATTCTTCCCGACGTTCCCGATTATCTAGTTTAGTCACACGCACAACTGTTCGTACATCGGGGGTGATCGGGAGTGAAATATTATCTGAATGGTGATTAATTTCTGCTGTGGCTTCTATAATTTGTTTATTGACGCGGAAATGTCGATCGGCCATTGCTGCGATAATGGGTTGATGGGTGACACATAAAACCTGATGGCGGTGGGAAAGTTGATGAAATTTCTGGGCGATCGCCTGGGCTACTCTACCAGAAACACCTACATCTATTTCGTCAAATACTAAGGTACCTGCGGAGTCTATTTGTGCAAAACAAGCTTTTAAAGCTAATAGAAAACGACTCATTTCACCTCCTGAAGCAGTTTCACTCATAGCTTGTAAAGATTCTCCGGCATTGGGACTAAACATAAAAACTATTTGATCTGCACCTAAAGCTGTAGGCTGGCAGGGGGTAATATTAACTTGAAATTGTACTTTTTCCATTGCCAGAGGTTTAAGCTGTTGGATTAAATCGGCTTCTAAGGTATGGGCGGCATGGAGGCGTAATTGGGTAAGTTGTTGGCAAACTTCTGTAAGTTTGGTAATTGTGGCTTGATGGTTTTGTTCTAAAATTTCTAAGGATTGACCATTTTCCTGAAGTTGATGCAGTTCAATTTGGATGTTATGACTATATTCGATCGCCTCTTTTAATGTTGGGCCGTATTTCCGACAAATTTGTTTAAGTTCCCGTATTCTTTCTTCTATTTCTTGCAGGCGATCGGGGTCGGCTTCTAAACTCGCCCCATAACTGGCTAACTGATGTCCCGCTTCAATAGCCTGGGCTAAGGCTTCGCTAATCATATCCAAAATATTTTGCAGTTGGCCATCATATTTCACCATATCGCTAAGGGTTGTTTGGGCTTTACTTAATAAATCTGCCGCCGCTTCCCCTTCGCTATCATTTTGATAGAGAATTTGATAAACCTGATAACTTTGTTTTTGTAGATCAACAATATGGCTTAAGCGAGTCCGTTCTAATTCCAGGTTTTCTAATTCCTCGGCTTCTCCTAAATTAGCTGCCTTTAATTCCTGTAATTGATAAGTTAATAAATCTAGTCTCTGTAAACGCTGTTGTTCTGATTGTAAACGGTGTTCTAAAGCTTGACGGGCAATGTTACAGGCTGTGTAAGCGCTGGTAACTATTTGTCGTTGTTGTAAAATAACTAGACCGCCATATAAATCTAGTAAATCTCTTTGTAAATTTGGTTTGCCTAGTCCTGTAGTTTGACCTTGGGCGGTAATTTCCACCAGTTTATCCCGCAGTTGGTCCATTAGTTGGCGGTTAACTAATATTCCATTTAAGCGCGATCGACTCCTTAGCCCCCCCTGGGTGATGGACATCTCCCGACTAGCTATTACTACATTTTCTTCTAAAATATCTATCTCCTGTTCCCCTAGCCATGCGGCTATATCTCGGTCAACTTGAAACGCTGCTTCTACTAAACAACGATTTGTACCCGCACGAATGGCCCTAGCTGTGATTTTCCCCCCTAAAACTGCATCCAAAGCATCTAAAATAATTGATTTACCAGCGCCAGTTTCCCCTGTTAGTACATTTAATCCAGGGCCAAATTCTAGCTCTAAATGGTCAATTAAAGCAAAATTTTCGATCCGTAGGGACAATAACATTAAACTTCGCCCTTCACTGTTTATCCAACATCAAGTTTAATGTTTTCAAAACCTATCAGGCTATCTACGATGCAAATATGGTCAACAGCCTTGTGTGTTACTAATCGTAAAAATTATATTAATATTTATCCCCTAAAGGGGTTATAATCCATGATGCTTTATTGGTTACAGTTTCCTGTTAACAGATTTTTATCTGTTAATTATTTACTTCTGAATACAAATAATTTTCAGAAAAGCAATTATACCACCTTAAGGTAAAAAATATGATTAAGAATTATTACAATTTTTTGCATTAATCTGTCATAAAAACCAAGACTCTCCCATATTAAAGATAGAAAATTATGTGATTTGGGCGAAAATTATTATAGAAAACAAGTTTTCTATACTCAGCCATAAAAATCAATAATTAACAATTAATAACTATCCGGGAAAGTCGCAAATAATTATTCTCTAGTTATTCTGAAATTATCTTTTTTCTACCCAAAACACCTTTAACTTTACTCTCATAACCACTGATGAACAAAGGCTTATATAATTCCATCCAAATACCTACATCGGCTTTTACTACAATAGTTGAAACCCTGCGTTATAGAACCCTCCATCAACCAGAAAAACTTGCTTATACCTTTCTTGTAGATGGAGAGACACAAGAAATTAAACTAACTTATCAAGAGTTAGATCGTTTAGCTCGTGCTGTTGGTGGCTGGTTACAAAAACAAGGGGCAGGAGGAGAAAGAGCGCTTCTACTTTATCCGCCCGGATTAGATTTTTTAGTTGCCTTTTTCGGTTGTTTGTATGCAGGAGTTGTGGCGGTGCCTGCCTATCCACCCCGCCCTAATCAATCTTTAAATCGTTTACAAGCTATTGTCAATGATGCTCAAGCTAGTTTAGTCCTGACTACTAATAGTGTGTTAAATAATGGTTCGCGTCAGTTATCTAATACAAAAGAGTTGGGGCATTTGTGCTGGTTAGCTACAGAAACCATAGATCAAGAATTAGCAGAAATATGGCAAGAACCAGATATTAATAGCGATACTTTAGCCTTTCTTCAGTACACTTCTGGTTCTACATCTATGCCCAAAGGTGTAATGCTAACTCATGGAAATTTAATCCATAATCAACGCATTATTGAGGCGGCTTGTAATCATAATTCTGAATGTAATTATGTCAGTTGGTTGCCTTTATATCACGATATGGGGTTGGGAAATGCTGTGCAACCTATATTTATAGGTTCTTCAGCAGTGTTAATGTCTCCGGTGTCTTTTCTTCAGCGTCCTTATCGTTGGCTACAAGCTATTTCCCAGTATAAAGCACATACCAGTGGTGGTCCGAATTTTGCCTATGAATTATGCTTAAATAAAATTACAGCAGAACAATTAGCTAGTTTAGATTTAAGTCATTGGCAAGTAGCTTTTAATGGGGCGGAACCAATTCGCTATGAAACTTTGGCAAAGTTTACAGAGGTTTTTAAAGAATGTGGTTTTCCGGCTGAGGCTTTTTCCCCTTGTTATGGCTTGGCAGAGTCAACAGTAGCGGTAACAGGTACGCCAAAATTAAATCGTTATAGTCTATGTACGATCGATGGTGAGGCGCTTAAACAAAACCGTGTAGAAATTGTATCAGCTAATCGGGAAGATAGCCGCAATTTAATAGGTTGTGGTCAAAATTGGTTAGATCAGAAAGCTATTATTGTCGATACTGATACTTGTCAGGAATGCCCTAGCGATCGCGTGGGGGAAATTTGGGTTTCTGGTCCTAGTGTTGGAGTCGGTTATTGGCAACGCCCGGAAGCAACTAAAGATACTTTTGCCGCTTATTTAAGTAATGGGGAAGGACCGTTTTTAAGAACCGGAGATCTAGGGTTTATTAAAGATGGGCAACTGTTTGTTACTGGTCGGATTAAAGATTTAATTATTATCCGAGGTAGAAATCATTATCCCCAAGATATTGAATTAACAGTAGAAAAAAGTTCGGCGGCAATTAGATCAGGTTTGGTGGCTGCTTGTGCTGTTGATATAGATGGACAAGAAAGGTTAATTGTGATTGCGGAAGTAGAGCGATCGCTATCGGTACGTAAACGTAAAGCGACAGAAGATACTAATAAAGATTTTCAGGAAATAGTAGATGCTATTCGCCAAGAAATATCTGTACAGCATCAGTTACAAGTTTATGGAATAGTGCTGATAAAAACTGGTAGCATTCCTAAAACTTCTAGCGGCAAAATTCAACGTCATGCCTGTAAAAATGGGTTTTTAAATAGTAGTTTAGATGTGGTTTTCTCAAGTATTTTAGATCATAAAATTGAGCATGGGTTAAGTACTGAGGAAACTATAGAGTCAAATTTGGCGATAACAGATGAAATTGCTGCTAAGGTAATTGGGATTTTGCAGGAAGCTATGGCAGAAATTGGTGTAGTTTCGAGAATTAGTTTAAATTCTACTTTGCAATCTCATTTAGGGTTGGATTCTTTGGGCTTGGTAGAGTTAGCTGCTAAGTTGGAAAGTGTTTTTGGCATTAAGTTAGATGAGCAGAATTTACCGCTTTTCCATAATGTGGGAGATTTAGTAGAAGCGGTACGATCGGCGGTGAATTCTAAAAATATTAGGGAATTTGATAATAATGATGTAAAACCAGCTTTAACTGATGATTTTCTCATGGGCGATCGGGCTGAAAAACTCCCGCCACCTAGAGGTTTTTTAACTCGTTTAGCATTATCTAATTTCCGACTAATTTCTAAAGTTGTATGGGATTTGGATGTAACTGGTTTAGAATATTTACCAGAATATGGACCGTTTATTTTATGCCCTAATCACGAGTCGCATTTAGATGTGTTTTGGGTTGCTTCTTGTTTAAATCCTAGCCAACGAAATAGTTTAATTAGTTTTGCTAAAAAAGAACATTTTGAAAATCCTTCTACAAGGTTATTAGCTGGTTTAGCTGGCGCTATTCCTATCGATCGCCAGGGTGATGTTTTACCTGCTATGCGTGCAGGTCATACGGCATTACAGGCAGGTCGCCCTTTACTTATTCATCCAGAAGGTACTCGTACTCGTACAGGTGAATTATTGCCTTTTCGTCGAGGACCGGCTAAATTAGCTTTAGCTACTGGTGCGCCTTTAATTCCGGTTAGAATTATTGGGGCTTATTCTATATTCCCGCCCCATCGTCGTTTGCCAAAATTGTTTATGAAAAAGAATGGCGATCGACGTAAGTTAAAAATTGTTTTTGGTGCCCCTATTATGCCACCAAAAGATCAACAAGGCTGGGCAGCCGAAAAAATGTTAACTGATAAACTTCGCCAAGCTGTGGAAGCTTTGGGAGATTAAATTAGTAGGAAAGTTTATTGAACTTTATCTACCAAAATGGGATTTTAGGCAAAAATTGATTAGTTTTTGTCAAGGGTTTTAAAGAGGCAATATCAGGAAAACACCTGATTTAGTTATAACAAGTGGTTGTAGTTATTTATGCGAGGTGATGTTTTCAAATTATTTTGATTGTTTGTTTGTAGGCTATTAACTTGAATTTACCAACCCATTACGAGGATATATGATTAACATCGAAACCATGTATGATGAAATAATAGCTGAATCCTATGATTCTGACCAATTTCAGTTATTAACTAAAGCTAGAAATATAGTACTTAAACAAATTCAAGAAAATAATCTAGGTAATTTTGAGAGTATTATTGATTTGGCTGTAGGTACGGGGGAAATTTTGCTGGAATTGCAAAAGTTATATCCTCAAGCTAAGTTTTATGGCATTGATATCTCTAAAAAAATGATAGATATTGCTAAAACTAAAATGGAAATAACGGCTTTCCATGATGATGTCAAAAATATTAAAAACTATGTGGATGATAATAGTTTTGATTTGGTGCTAATTCATTTTATTTTAAGCTATGTTGATACAGAAAAAATAATTGCTGATGCTGCTAGTATTCTCCGCCAAGGGGGAATATGTTCGATCGCTACTTCTACCTATGATAGTTTTAAAGTTATGCAGGGTTTAGCCCAAAATTTTATGGCATCTGAAGATATTAAAAGTTTGGCAAAAGTACCAGAAAATCCTAATGCTTTAACGGAACTTTTGGAAAAAGCAGGTTTTGCTATTTTAGCCAAGAATATTTTAGCGGAAAAGGTGCGGTTTGCTGATTTTGCCGAGTTGTATAATTGGGGTACTAAATCAGGCTGGCTAACTCAATATTTTACTAAGGTTACTGATGAACAAGCAGCTATGTTATCTACAACTAATGGTATTTTCCCTCTGGAAGATGAATTTCAAGGTACTATTTTACTCCTGAAAAAATTGTAGTTTTCATGGTTTTGATGGTGGTTGGCGATCGCTTTTCTAGTATTTATAGTTATTTAATTTAAGTAATTTAAGTAATTTAAGTAATTTAAGGGCGATCGCTACCTATAATAAACCAGTTAAAAAGATTGTTTTACTGTCAAAAATTCCAAATTACCAAACCACAATCTAACTATTATACAGAAAAATATGCTCACACTTTTTTATTGCTTGTCTTTATCTTTAATTGCTATAGTTTTAGTAATTTCTTTAGTTCAGAAAAAGAAAGAAACTATTGTGCGATCGCTCACCCTATTAGTAATATTGCACATTATTTGTCTAGCAATTTTACAAGGAACCTTAGCTTTTACTGCCTTAGCATCCTGTATTTTTATCTTTGGTTTATATGAAGTCGCGAAAAATTACGAAACCAATCAAATTTTATTCGGTATCTCCCAAGTATCCCTCTTTATCCTATTACTATTAAATCACCAATATATTATTTATACTATTCCATTATTTCTCTGTATTTGTGTATTTACTTTTATCGGCAAATCAGAATTAGTAAAAAAACCAGCCTATTTACTTTTATTTTCCCTGTTTTTCTTAATTCCAGCCGCCAATTTTTTAATCGAATTAATGAATATAAACCCAGAAAATATAGTCATGCTGCTATTACTGTTACAGTTAAATGATGCCTTTGGTTATCTGTTTGGCAAAGCCTTGGGTAAACATAAAATTTTCGCCACTATTAGCCCATCCAAAACCCTAGAAGGATATATTTTTGGCGGTTTAGGTATAATTTTGGGAATATTTATATTACATACCTATATCCCGGTTTTACAAGATAATAACATTTATCAAGATATCATTTTATTTACCTGTATTTTTATCTTTGGTAATGCGGGAGATTTATTACTATCTTCTTTAAAAAGAAAATTAGAAATTAAAGATTTTAGTAATTTATTGCCCGGTCATGGTGGAGTATTAGATAGATTTGATAATTTTTTGTTTACTTCTCCTATATTTTACCTGTTGTTTATTTACCATGTAATTTAATTAATTGGGTGCATCTGTAAAAAACCGTTGTTGCGCTGTCTTCGCCAAAGTGGACGAAAAACCAAAATCTGAGATATTTATATTACGTTGTTGCGCTGTCTTCGCCAAAGTGGACGAAAAACCAAAATCAGAGATATTTGTATTACGTTGTTGCGCTGTCTTCGCCAAAGTGGACTAAAAACCAAAATCTGAGATATTTATATAGTTAAAATATTGTTTTTTTGCTGTCAGATGCACCAAATTAATTTTCAGTAAATTTAACCAAGTAAATTTAACAACATGAAAAATTTTTTTGTAAAATTATTAGGATTGTGTTTAATACTTAGTTTATTTATCTTTATCAAAATTGGTAAAATAGATAAAACTGGCACTGATTTAAATTGGGAAGATATCAAAAATGGTAGTGGTCCTGTAGTCTTTTTAGTTAATGGTTTTGGCGGCTGTGCCCCTTGTCTGACTCCAGAATTAAAACAAAAATTACAAACTGAAAATATATCAGTTTATGATTTAGATTGGAATGATATAAATATTCGTCGTCAAAGAGGATTTTCTGATTTAACGGATAGTAAATTTATTCAGCAAATGGTAACAGAGGTAATTCCTACTATTAACCTCGATCGACCTTTAATTTTCATTGGTCATAGTTTCGGTGCAGACTCTTTATTAAAAATAGCAAAATTAATTAATCCTCGTCAAATATCTTTATTAGCAGTACTTGATGGTGTAAATAAATTAGGAATTAGGACTAGAGAAATAGTTCCCCCTAATGTAGATTATTTTTATAATAGATGGACAAAAAACCCCTCTCTACCAGGGGGAATAGCTGCTTTACCAATACCTGGCACCCATTATGATATCGGTGCCCCTGCCAATGCAGGAGATATAGGTGAGTTATTATGTCATGCCAAATCTTGTGACCAAAAAGAACAATCCTACAGTTACAAAGCTAATGGTTTACCTGTATTATTACAGGCTAATTTAGCTCATTTAACTGATGTAAATTATTTAGCAAAATCAGATATTATCAGCAGTAATAACCATAGTAATAACCATAAAATTGTTAGTCATGGTGGTAAAAATGCTATCTATCAAGATTCCTATATTCAACAGGAATTATTTGAGATGATTAAAAAAATTATGTTCAGGTAAAATTAAAAAAGTAAATCAAAGATTATTAGGGGTGGGTTAATTTAGAATGTAGAATTTAGAATGTAGAATTTAGAATGTAGAATTTAGAATGTAGAATTGGGTATTAGGAATAATTTAGAAAATATTAATAATATCTTATGGGGCGGGTTTTTCGATAAATTATGATACTAGACGACAATATAAATAAACCCGCCTCTGCTGATAAGATTAATTAAAAAATTACTGGGAATTTATAGTTTTAACTTGCCATTCTGCCAAGGGCAATTCAGCCATTTCGATCGCCTTTTGACAAAAAGCATAAATATATGTTGAAGATAAGTTTACTTCAATAAAAGCACCATTTTTTAGCTGTCTGATTTCACGAAATTTTTTTTCTTCCCATCCTATCAAATGCGAAAAGTTTTCTAGGATATCTTGAAATCGATCGCCATCAATATTATCAATAATAGTATTCATGGTGATTTCCAACACATCACGCCAGCTTTTGACCTTATATTTTTCTCCAAATATATTAAGTATTTCTGGAGTACTCCCTTTTACTTCCATAGCTTGAGGTGTTTGTACTTTGTCATCTCCAAAATAACCCCAAATTTGCAAAATTATATTAGCTAGATATTCTCCTCTTCTTTCTATATCTTCTCGTTGCCAAGATTTCTGATCTTTAAAATATTTATTTAATTCCAAATGACTATTTTTAAACCCCTGCTGCTTTTCCCCAAACGCAGCATTAGAAAGTTCGCCATTATAGGCTGTCAGGGTGAGATTACCTAAAGAATGCAGTAATAAATCATAAATTATTCCCCAATCTTCTCCTAAATGTTTTTTCCACCAATTAGTAATAGTCTGGGGCATAATATGTTCAATGGAAAGGTTATCAAAAGATACTTGTTCTTTATGACAAAAATATTCTTCAATAGATTCTAAAATTAATTTACCTTTTTCTGAGCGATTGCCCCCGTATAATTTAACATCTTTTAATTTTTCTTTAAATTCTATATTTTTTGGATAATTTTGATGCTGTAAAATTGATTTTAATTGACTTACAAAATTATCAGTATCTAAATTACTGGCTTGACTGATTTGTTTATAAAGTGCTGCAAAAATTTTACTCAAGTTTATAGTAGGTACATTACAAACAAATCGACGAATAATATAATTTTCTATAACTTGTAAAACTGCAATAAATTCTGCTTCTGTAATTACATTTTCTTGCCAATCATGGTAGCAATTTAATAAAAAAGGATATACTGTACCCACATCTAACCGATTAATTCTATGTAGATATTTCCGCACTTTTTCATTTTTTTCTTGTTCAGGATTTAAAAGTTTTGCATAATATTCGGCAAATTTATGTAATTTTTGTAGATATACTAAAGCATCACATTTTTTAATAAAATCTTTAATTTCAAAATAAATTTCACTTTGCTTGACTGGTTTACCATCTTTAGTTAAATAATGGCGAATAAACTCAGTTAAATTTTCCCCTAGCATAATTTGCATAGGTTCCCAATATTGATTATATACAGATTCTTGATTATCTTGATGAATCTGCATAAAAAAATAGTTACGGATTAGATCTGCTTGGGTTAAAGGTCTTCCCTTGGCATTGAGACTTTCAAAAACCAGATAAGGATTATCATCACTACTCAGTACAACACTAACTAGGGAAAGATTACTACAGATTACTTTTTTAATTTGATGAAATGCTAATTTACTGTTACGAATCTTTTTTGTAAAAAAATTATAACATTCCCAAATACTATTCGGTTCTTTTTCTGAACTAGATTTAATAATTTGATAAAATGCTTTTTGATCTAATTGTGTGGGTTGTAATTTATAATGTTCTGTTCCTTTTTTATACTGATTCACTAAAATTGTATTATTAATTTCTTCAGCAAGTTCTTTAAGTTCTTTATCATCTTTTTGTGTAGCGATATCTCGTAAGGCAGCCAGAAGAATAAAAACTGTTGTTAAGCGTTGCTGTCCGTCAATTAGTAAATATTTCGGAACTCCTTCTGGAATGGAGGTATAAGGAATGGTGACTATAGAACCCATGAAATGAGGACGAGGATTATCATTTATACAGATTTCTGTGATATCATCCCATAGCACTTGCCATTCAGATTTTTTCCAACTATAAGGGCGTTGAAATAGTGGTACAATATACTGTTTTGTTCCTTCAAGAATATCTTGAAGTTTAATTTCTGAGGCTTGCATTTATAAACTTTCCTATAAGTTGATCAACAGGATAATTATATAATGAATATTGTTGATGATTTTATGTGATATTTATCACGGAGAGTATGTGAGAGTTATCACTTTAATAAAGTTTATAAAAATTAGTTATCTCATCAAATATAATCAGATACTTTTTAATAAATTAAGTGGGTATTTTCTTAAATATCTTAATTCTGTCTTGTATGTCAGTTTGCTTGGCTGTTAAAATCCGAGATTTTTGCTTATTAAAGAGTTTTTTTGTAAAATGACATCTGGAAGTAATTGTTGGAATTGTGATAAGTGACTATATATTATAATTGTTATCTATAGTCCATGTTTAACACTTATTTTAATATTTGAGGTTGCTAGATCGCCTATTTGGTAATTAAAGCTACAATCTATAAAGGCTGTATGTTTAACATATTTCTAGTAATTTGGTGATTAATATAACTAAATATTAATATTTTAATATCTTAATACTGTCTTGTATATTAGTTTGCTTTTTTCCTTGGCTGTTAAAATCCGAGATTTCTGCTTATTAAAGAGTTTTGTTATTAAATGACATCCAGAAGTAATTGTTGTACTTGCGGGGAAAAATTATTATATATTATCATCGTTATTTGTAGTTGATATTTAACATTTATTTTAATATTTGAGGTTGCTAGTGCGATCGCCTTTTTAGTTGGTAATTAAAGCTACAACCTATAAAGGGTGTATATTTCTACATTTTTCTAGTAACTTGGTGATTGATATCACTAAATATTAGTATATTGCATCACAATCATATCGATATTGCATCACATAAAAACCATGATTTGTGTCAAGTTATAATCTCGATAAAATCACATTTCATCAAAGCTTTAAATCACCCTGAAATATATATGAAGAATTCATATTATAGATATAGAAGTTGAGGTAAAATCATGGAAGTTCAAACTTTGCTACCACAACCCACGATCGCCGAAATATTTTTTCAAATCTGGCATTATGGTCAAATTACGCGACAGCATCGTTTACAGTTGCGATCGATATTATTAGAGATGACACTAACTGAAGAAGAATTAACGGCAATTAACAGACTAATTCATGCTGTGCGTCGTGGCTGGTTACAATTAGTAGATTAAATCACTTGAAATTACTTTTCATTTATGTTAACTATTAATATTATTTACCCCATTCTGGTTTTCCCTGACTGATATCACCCCAAACTAGGGGAGGTTGTAATAATTCTGGTGTTTCTGCCGACAGATATTGTATTAATTCTTCTTTAAATTCTGTTTGCACAGATTTATGTTGCATATTAGGTACAGGAGTAGGCGGGTGAATTTGTTGATAAATAATTTCTTGTAAAAAAATAATTTTTTCAGATAACTTAGTTAAATTTTTTTCTAATTCTTCAATTTGCTCAACTTCGTTGCGTTGATTAAATAATTGATTAATTTTTTCTAATTCAGCAGTAAATTGATTCAGAGAATTTTCGATGTTTTCATGTTTATGATTAAGTTTTTGGATAGATTGTTTTACCCGAAATAAATCTTGGTCTACTAGCATAATAGCAGCTAGGGTTTTTTGCTGGGTGTTTTGGTTGCCTTGATAGCGGTTAATTAAATTTAGAAACATAGACAAGCATAAAGGCGAAGCAAAATATATAATTTGCCCATAAACTACAGAAGTAACAGAACCGATAACTGTGCTTAATAGGGCAAGCTGTTCTATGATATCTAGCCACCGAGATTTATTCATAATTTGACCAATTTTTGATGATGGAAAGGTTGTGATAGATGAAGCAAAGTGATATTTAATTTTACCCTAATTAGAAAAATCAGCATTTTAGTTAATTGCTGTAAATATTCCATCAGGGCAGAAAAATGTTAAAAAAATAATTTTTGCTAAAAGTATAGCAGGGAATAGGCAACTTATGAACAGGGAGGAAAAGATTTTATGGTTTTTTTAGGTATCATTTTTTTTACCATTGTTTTAGCCACTACTATATGAGCTAAAATTAATTTAAATATTCTGAGAAAAGCGGCAGGAGGAAAGGGGAGTAAAAGAGATATTCAACCCACCGCATTATCTGTAAATAAAATGCTGCGATCGCTAATATTTTTGGTAAAAAATTAAATCACCCATTGTAGTTATGTAATTAAAAAAATTTAATTACAGTAGATTTACCTTGGGGGCTGGTCTACGGGGAGATTTACTATCATTTTCTTCAGCATCATCAAACCTAATTATATCATCTTCGCCAAGATATTCGCCATTTTGCACTTCAATCATTACTAAAGGAATTACCCCAGGATTTTCGACTCGATGAGCAACTCCACGAGGTACATAAGTTGATTGATTTTGAATAATCATTGTTTCTGTGCCATCACAAAGCACTCTAGCGGTACCAGAAACAACTATCCAATGTTCGCTGCGGTGATAGTGCATTTGGTAACTCATAGCATTACCTGGTTTTAATTCAATGCGATTAATTCGATAGCCTGTTCCTTCTTCTAAAATTGTGACGGTACCCCAGGCGCGGTTCTGTGTAGTTGCTGGGGTATTTAGGGGGGGTGTAATTGTTTCTATTTGAGGGTTTTTATTGTCAGCCATAGATAATTTTTGCCATTGATGTGAGTAGGAGGAAACGATATTTAGGATAAAACAATTTTTCCCATCGTTTCTAAATTAATTTGGTGCATTTTCTCATGGTAAAAACACAATATTTTTACTATGCAAATATCGATAATTTTTACTTCTAGTCTAGTCGGGGCGCTTTCACGCAACAACAGTTTTTGACAGATGTACCAAATTAATTTCTATTGTACCCAGAGCAAATGTATTTTTAAAACTGAGTACCCCGATACTTTTACTGAGTAAATGATTTTGATCCGGCGAGGGAATTGCCGATGTAATTTTTTGCCAGAGTTTAGCCCGATGTGATTTGGGGGCTTATGGGCCTTTGGGTGCAAACAAGCTGCTAAAATTAGCAAAGTATTGGTTATGGGGACTTTTATCAGTTGGGCAGGGGTGCGATCTGGATATAGCTAAGTATTTACACTTTTGCTAGAAATATGGAGTGCTAAACTACAAATAGCTAAAAAATTAGCGGAAAATTTGCTCAGGGTAGCCCAAAATAGGCATTAATTAAAACTTAATGGTTAATTGGATAAAAATATGGGAAAATACTACAGTAAATTAGCACAAAAATACAGGATAATTAACTTCAACTGCTTGTGCTATTCACTTTAGAGTAATTTTTGTAGACAATGGACTTATTAGAATATCAAGCTAAAGAATTATTTCGCGAAATCGGTATTCCGATTTTATCGTCTCAACGTATAGATCATCCACGAGATTTAAAGGGCTTACAAATTCCCTATCCAGTGGTGTTAAAATCCCAAGTTCATGCCGGACGACGCGGTAGGGCTGGTGGTATAAAATTTGTAGAAAATACAATTGATGCGATCGCGGCTGCCCAAACTATTTTTAGTCTGCCAATTATGGGAGAATATCCAGAAGTAATTTTGGCAGAATCTAAATACGATACTGACCAAGAATTTTATCTGGCAGTTGCCCTAGATGCTACTGTAAAAAGACCGATTTTACTCGGTTCCCAACAAGGAGGTATTAAGGCAGACTGTTTACAATCACCGATGCAAATGGTAGTAGTCGATCGACAATTTTCGCCTTTTTATGCCCGTCGTTTAGCGTTAAAAATGGGATTGCAAGGGGAGTTATTTCAATCAGTTAGTACTGTGGTTGAAAAAATGTATCAGCTTTTTATAGAAAAGGATTTGGATTTGGTAGAAATTAATCCTTTGGGCATTAGTCCGGCTGGTGAGATTATGGCTTTAGATGGTAAAATTACGGTTAATGATAATGCTTTAGGTCGTCATCCCCATTTATTAACATTAACCAATAATAATAACTCAAACATAGCCTTAACAGGAAAATATTTATTTAGGAATAATGGCACAGAGTCCAATAGAAATTATAAATTACATAGGCTAGTACAATTAGATGGTAATATCGGAATTATCTGCAATGGAGTAGGTTTAATGTTGACAACCCTAGATTTAGTTTACACTGCTGGTGGTCAACCTGCTAGTTTTGTAAATTTAGGTAGTCAAATAGATAATCAGTCTTCCTCGTCTAATTTGCTAGAAGCGATTGATCGATGTTTAGAAATGGTCAGTCAAGATAAAACAGTAAAAGTAGTATTGGTAAATATTATCGGAACCAAGACTTTATGCGAACATATCACGGAAGCTATCAGTATATACATCCAGCGAAAACCTCGGGTTTTTAGTAGTAATATAATGCGCGAATCAGTTGGTAATTTAGACAATTTTGAGCAACAATTACCAATGCATAATGCGGCAAAAAATCGGTTTCCACAATTTATAGTACGTCTAATTGGCAGTGATTTAGAAAAAGCTTCAGAAGCTTTAAGTGCTGTGCAAGTTCCCGTATTAGAAAATTTAGATGAAGTAGTCGATCGAGCCGTGTCATTAGCCAAAAAATCCTAAAATTAGGCAAAATAGCTAAATAGCTTCAAGATTATTTACCAAAAATAATCACTATTCCGTAGCAATTAACAGCTTTAACTATTCGCAATAAACAAGAACGGAGGCTTATGAAATTAACACCAGAAAGCAAAGTTCTGGTACAGGGTATCAAAGAACCGTTAGGGGCAATTCATGCGGCTTTGATGAAAGAATACGGTACCAATGTAGTTGCTGGTATTAGTCCTGGTGAAGGCGGACAAGAATTAAATGGAATACCTATTTTTGACTTGGTAGAACAGGCGATCGCCGTAGTAGGTGCTATTGATATTTCTGTCATATTTGTAAAAGCTTATTCAGCCGTAGATGCTGCCCTAGAAGCTATTGCGGCTGGTATTAGACAAATTGTGATAGTTTCCCAGGGAATACCGCCCTTAGATATGGTGCGCCTAATTAGAAAAGCTGAATCAACAGAAACTTCCATAGTTGGCCCAAATTCTCCAGGAATTATCATACCAGGAAAACTATTAGTAGGAACTCATCTGAGTCAAGTTTATACTCCGGGCAGAGTTGGAATTATTAGTCGTTGCAGTACCCTAACATCTGAAGTAGCTTTGCAACTTACCCAAGCAGGTATAGGTCAGTCTATTAGTGTTGGTATTGGTAGTGATGCTATTGTCGGTTCTTCTTTTGTGCAATGGTTACAAATTTTAGATGAAGATGACAATACGGAAGCAATAGTTTTAATTGGAGAAACTGGGGGCAGTAGTGAAGAATTAGCCGCCCATTACATTGCCGAAACAATTGATAAACCTGTTATTGCTTATATTGCTGGGCGCTATGCCCCCAAGGAAAAACCTTTAAGTCATGGTAGTGCTATTATAGGCTTTTTTAGTGCAGAACTGGGTACCAAAACTGGCACAACGGAAAGTAAAATAGCAGCTTTTGAAAGTGCTAAAATTAAAATAGCACCACGTCCTTCTGCTATTCCGGAAATGGTACAAAAAGTCTTGAAACCACCGAAGAAAAAAAAATAATTGATTTCTATTTTTCCATATCCGATTTCTTGCAGAAGTTGGATATGGAAATTTTTGATATTATGATGTTAGTATCCTAAAATTTATATTATGGGAACTCAGTTTAATTTTGTGGTTGTGACTGCAAGGAAAAAATCTCATTTCCTTATATTGTGATTAAATTGGGAAAAAATGAGAGGGAAAGTTGATCAACGAAGTAGTAACAGGCCATTTTTATTTTTTATTTGTAAGCAGACGAATGATAAGACGACAGGAAATATTAAATTTTTTACTTTTGGCGATCGCAATGGGGGTATAAACCAGGTTTCTGAGAAGATATTTTATTAAAGAAACAAACTATGTTGGCTACCTAATGAGTTAAAGCTAAATTTGGCCATGAGGTATAAGCTATAATTTGTTATCTAATAGGAATATGGAGTAATTAGTCCAAAATTCTATAAAAATCGATTTTTTTAGTAAATATTTGGTCTAACAACCTTATTTTCCGACTATAAAAACCCTAAAAAAACCGCTCAAAATTATCAAGTTTTATTAATTTTTGTTGCTATCCCAGCAGCAAAGACTACTCAACTCTTGAAAATTGCTTACATTTTATCAAAATCCTAGAATTTATCAGTAAAAATAAAACTATACCAGAAACGATACCCTTATTGGACATCAGATGCACCTAACAGGTTTTTTAGAGTAAATGTTTTTGATTAAGCTTATCAATTATCAAAAGCATTTAACCAAGACCATTTCTCGCCAATAAAAACCTGTAATAAAAGTATAATATTGTCTAAACTTTGCCTTATTTCAGTTGGTGATTGACTTAAATGAAACCTCATACTTGTCTTGACAAAATTGTATTGAAGTTAAAATGGCACAATTTGTTAACTTTATTAGAAGCTATACAAATTGCTTGGAAATATAGTGGCAGAAAAAAAACCATATTTGCCCTGGGAGAAAATTTACAACTTTGTTATAATTTATGGCAAATTTGGCAGGAAGTGGCAGAAAAAAAACCGGAAAAACCAACTATTGTTAACAACGAAGAAAATAGCAATAATGGCAAAACGTTAGAATTAAAATTAAGTCAAAATTCAAATATTAAATGGAAAAGCAATTTGGCGGAAATAAATAATAGCTATATTGCCGAAATTCCCATAATTAATGGAACAGGGATAGCAGCAAGTTTAGTGGCGATATCTTCCCATTTTTATGTTTGGATTCAAATTAATTACTATCAAGCCAACATAAAGGATAAAAAAAATCCCGAAAAATCGGGGGAATTGTTATCTAATATTAATCCTATAATTACTGATACTGGTGAAGATTTATCGATAGAAGTTTCTCTGTTATTTGATGCCCAGGCGATCGCTGATTTACTAAAAATTCCAGCCGTAGCCGCAGCAGTTCCCTATTGTTGTGATTTACAAGCTGAGGAATTAGATAATGATGACACTATCCTACGAGATTTATGGGGTAATTTATTTCACTTAATGCAAATACATCCTAATTGGGAATTAACAGATTTAAAATCCTCCAAATTTAATATCGATAATATTAAATCCCAATTAAATAAATATAATAATCATCAGACAGGGAAACATTTGGTAATTCCAGAAGATTATTTAATGCAAAATGCGCCTATAGGCATAGTTTATCAAGGGTTAGATGGTAGTATTATCAAAGCTAACCCGGCTTTTTGTCGTATGATTGGCTATACAGAAAACCAACTGCGGCATTTAGATAATAAAGTAATTTCCCATCCCGAAGATTTTGCTGCCGAATTGAAGATAATACAGGAAATAATAGCAGAAGGAAGAAAAACAAAAAATCTGCGTAAACGTTACTTTTGCCGCAATGGAGCAATACTTTGGACAGAAAGTGCTATTAATTTAGTAGAAAATGGAGATTTAATAGAAGATAGTTATTTAATAACTTTTGTTACAGATTTAAGCGATCGAGCTATAGCAGAGCAAGAAATAGAAAACCGACGCTTGCGCGAAGCTATTTTAAGCGAAATAGTAACCCAAATTCGCGCTACTTTAGATTTATCTACTATCCTAAAAATAGCTGTACAAAGACTTAGACAAGCCCTGAATACCCATCGAGTAATAGCTTATAAATTTAATGCTGATTATAGTGGAATTTGTATTTGCGAAGATGTCGATATATCCTATCCCAGTATAATTGGGCAAATATTTTCCTCCGAATGTATTCCCCCACCTTATATAGAAGCTTATTATAATGGCAGACTGTGGAGTATAAGTGATACACACTCAAAAAGCTTGTCAGAATGTCATCAAAAAATGCTGGATAACCTTAAGGTTAGGAGTGCGATCGCTGTTGCCATTACTACCCAGGAAAAAACCCAAATAAATCCAATTACAGCAGAGGAAAATTTCTCGATATCCATCAATAACCAAAACCAAAATTATCCAGATAAATTAGATAAACAATTGCTTAATTTATCAAATAACTCCGTTGTCACTAATAAATTATGGGGTTTATTGGTAATTCATCATTGCCACAGCCCTAGACAATGGACAGAAGATGAAAAACAATTAGTCCAAGCTGTAGCTAATCAAATGGGAATAGCTATAAATCAGGCAACTTTAATTAATCAATTACAAGTTTATACTCAACAATTAGAAAAGCGGGTAAAAGAAAGAACTATTTCCCTAGAAATTTCCCTGAAATATGAACAATTAAGTCATTATCTGACCGAAACACTCCGGAAAACCCAAGATGAAAATATGGTGTTAAAAGCGGCAGTGGAAGGTTTAGGTTATACTCTAAATTTAGCTAGTTGCTATGGGGGAATATTTGAAAAAATAGAAACAGGATTAATAATACGTTACGAATATATACCCCAAAATGAAAGTTTATCTTTAATTGGTAAAACTTTTCCTTTCCCAGAGGCGCTAGAAAAAATATTAGCCCATCTCAAAACTGGGGAAATCTATGTTGATAATAACTTGGAAAATATCACCCCAGATACACCTAAGTTATCCACAGACAGTCAGACTATCCCCCCTCATTCCCCTCTCCCCTCTTCCCAGATTTTACCCACTTGCCAGATAATAGTGCCAATTTTGGATAATCAAGAATTGCGAGGGGCTTTGTGCGTGTTTAAATATCAACCATATTTATTCCAAAATGAGGAAATAAATCTGTTAAAACAAGTAGCAAATCAATGCTCGATCGCTATGCATCAAGCGGGGTTATATCATCAGGAACAAGAGGCCCGCTTGAGTGCTGAATATTTCCGATCTTTTTTAGAACAATCTAATGATGTATTTGTGGAATATGACCAAGAATTACGTTATCTTTCTATTAATTTAGCCGGGGCAGAATTGTTAGGGCGATCGCCTGAAGAAATTATTGGCAAAACTAATAGAGAATTAATTGGAGTTAATGCCGAAAGTATCGAAGTGTTAATTCAACAAGCTTTTCATAGCGGCGAAAAAGTTTTTGCTAATCACGAAATTATTTCTGCTACTGGTATTAAAACTTTTGAAACTATTTATACCCCTATTCGAGAACCGGAAGGAAATATCCATCGTGTGATTGGTATTGGCAGAGATGTCACGGAAATTAGGCAACAGTGGCAAATGCTACAAGCCCAAAATCGGCAATTAGCAGAAATTAATCGCCTTAAAGAAGAGTTTATCGCTACTACAAGTCACGAATTACGCACTCCTTTAACAGCTATTATTGGGTTTTCTAGTGTGTTGCTAGAAGAAACTTTTGGTAGTCTTAACCAAAAACAAAAGGATTATATTGATCGAATTCATAATAGTGGTGAACATCTATTAGAGTTAATTAATGATATCCTGGATTTATCTCGCATAGAAGCCGATCGCTTAGAATTAGAACCGCAATTAATTTTTCTGAATGATATCTGTGAAAATGTGATTAGTTTGTTACAAGAACGCGCTTTAAATCAAGGCTTGCAATTAGAAATAGATGTGGAACCAGGTTTAGAATATATGGTAGCAGATCCTCGCCGCCTTAAACAAATGTTATTAAATTTACTTACTAATGCGGTTAAATTTACTACCCAAGGGGCGGTAGGATTAAAAATTTATCATTGTATTAATACTGAACAAATTAAATTTGAAGTCTGGGATACTGGTATTGGTATTTCTAGCAGCGATCGCCAGCGTATTTTTTCCCCTTTCTCTCAAATTGATTCCTCCTTATCTCGTAAATATCAAGGTACTGGCTTAGGATTAGCTATTACTCGTAAATTAGCCGAATTACATGGCGGTTCCATTGAATTAGAATCTACTCCCGGTCAAGGTTCCTGTTTTACTATTTCTTTACCTTTAAATCGCCGCAGTTTATCATCTATGAATTTATAATCTTCTGATATTTGTCGTCAACAAAAACCAAATAAATTTATTTAAAACAACTTAAAACAACTCCATCATAAATACTCGGTTTATGCTGGATATAAGTTTTATATAAGCTAATTATAGTTACATAGTTTGAGTTGAAATACGAAACCTAACCAAAACCCATCAATGTTGGGTTTATAGCAGGGTTTATCCCTGGGTTTATCCCTGGGTTTATAACTATAAAATTATTCATCAAAATTAATGCTAACTAACTGTTATTCTATTAAATGTTTGCTCCTGCAAAAATTCCAAGAAGCTGTAATATTATATCAGAATATTCTCGGAAAATCTGCACCTGATTTGGCAAAAATACCATTAAATAAAGCTAAAGATAATAGCAAAATACTGTATATTAGCGCGATCGCCTTTCAACTAACCCAACTTTGGCACCTAGACTCCTGGGTAATTGCTAACGAATTAAGTTATTATCTATCAAAAACCCTAAAAACTTCTGATACCTCTCAGGCAAATATAAATTTTTTTCCCCTCAATTTTACCATTACTACCTTTCCACCTGGTTGGATTCATTTACAAATCGACGATATAACTATATCTCACTGGCTGCAACATTTACTTAAAGAAAAACTTATAAATATAGATAAAAGTCATAATTTTAATTACCCTTTTCCCATTTATTCATATCCTAAAAATATAAATCTTTTTGATTTACAATATACCCATGCTCGCTGCTGCTCTTTGTTACGTCTAGCCCATCAGGAAAAAATAATTACTCTGGGTGAAGCTAATGCAGAAAATAGTCTCCCTTGTGGGTATATTTTAATACCAAATGCTATACCTTGGTTGAATAATCAAGGACAATTACAATTAATCAGTAACCCAGAAATTCGCTTAATTTCTCAATTAATAGAATTACTAGATATTCTCTGTTATCCTACTATTAATCCTGCTATTAATTTCCAGGGAATTGATTTACTAAATTTAGCTGCGGCTATTAGTAGCTGCTTTCAAGATTTTTATAGTTATTGTTCAATATGGGGGGAGATTAAAAATAAAAATATTAATCTGGCTTTAGCTAGATTAGGGTTGGTAGCAATTACTCAATCATTGTTATATTTAATATTACAAAAATTTTTAGATATTGATACTCCTTTAGAACTTTAAGTTATTATCAAATTTGATTATAAGGTGAAAAAAATTAAGAAACCGGGTTGTTTAGCGGGTTTTTATCTTATATCGATATTTGATTTAAAAAACCCGGTTTCTGAGTCGATCGGGTTTTGGCTTGGTCCATGAAAAGCGCTTTCATCGCAACAACGAGGGTTTTT
>CAWUOF010000008.1:0-20978 GCA_963923765.1 uncultured bacterium
GTTTTTAGCTTGCTTGTTACCCCCCCAGTTTATTGACATTATTGCCAAGGTCATTTTTAACGTATTCTTTGAAAAATGGAGATAAATCAAACAATATTTGATTTTCTTCTATTCAATTAATTAAATAACGTTGTTTTAAAGGTGTTGGTGAATCAAGATATGCAAAGAGAAAAAAGAGGAAGACTTTGGAAATAAAGATAATGTAGTAATAAGCAGAGTATTTTAACATTTCTAATGATTTAGAATAGCAAACAGTACGGCAATGTAATCGTGATAAATAATGTCTTAACCTCGTATTTTCTCCTTCAAATCGCTCTCATATATGTTTTGCTAATAATCTGATCTGAGTCAGGAATAAACATTGGATAAACTGGCCAGCCATCGGTAACATAAAAATAGCGGCGTTGCTGAATCAAGGTATGAAAATAAAAATTTAGTAATCTGAAATACTGGTCATTTAATAGTGAGCGCGATCGCAAATACAAATCATACCTAAAATCAGCAACGCCAACTTTTCCTGATATTTTACATAATCACTTCCTACAAAATCGTTAAATAAGTTTCCGTTGGACTAATCGGTAAAGGCTTCAAAACTTGATTTTTTAAATCAATTTCTAACCCCGAGGTATTGGAAACAATAATCATTCAGTTCCTAATAAATTAGAAATCGTTTGGATATCTTCTTCTAAATCTTTTTCGGTATAGGGTAAATAGGCTTTTTCCTGTTGGAGAAATTGATATGTTTCCCATCGGGACGAGAAATTTAGCATTCGGCGAACTTCCCCTGCTCCAATGTTACCTTGGCGATAATTATCGGCTGCTATCAGTTCCAAAACTCTCCGGGAAATGTTAGTTGATTGCAGTTGTAATTGCTTGGCAATATCATCAGGTAGTTCGAGGGTAATTTGCATAATTTACACTCTTTAATTTCATTTGGTAATTATTGGTGGTATTTTCCCACAGCAGAGAAACCTCTTTCCGGAAGTTGAATTGATAGCGTTTACATTATATTAAGTGCCATTCAATAAAGGTTTTTAATTTTATTAAACTGATCTTTGCTGAATAGCAAGCATTTTTATCAGGATTGTTTCCCTGAGTTTACGATCGTTGATAGCGGTATTATAACATACAATTGTTTTTGTAGCGATCGCTTACTTTTTGGGAATGGGGTAAATTTCGACTTAACATAGTTCGATCGCCTATCCCATAGTTTCCATCTAACCCAAAAATTATCGATGAGCTTCTACATAATCACTTCCTACAAAATCGTTAAATAAGTTTCTGTTGGACTAATCGGTAAAGGCTTCAAAACTTGATTTTTTAAATCAATTTCTAACCCCAAAGCCTCCAAAGGAATCACCCCCAAAAGCGCATCTCTACCCCCCGGCAACTCCAAACACTCAAATGTTCCCTCACGCCCAAACATTGTTATTTTAGCATCTTGAAAAATGCGAGCCTTACCAATACCCATTGCTGTTGCTACATCCACTTCTTTAAGGATTTTTAACCCTAATTTACTAATAGCATCTGATGGCAAACATAATGTAGTTGCACCCGTATCTACCAAGACATTTCTTAGCGTTATCGATCGAACTTCCTCGGCTGAAATCGTCCCATCTTCTGCCCGAATTTGGTCGGCTCGATTAATGATTGTTAAAGTCGCAAAAACTTTTCCCATTTCCTTGTCATTCTTAATTTGCATAGTTGCCTCCTACTTAAATATCGGAGTCATTACTTTACTTAATTATAACTTATATTCACAGACTTTTGCCTGAGCATTGACCTAATAAAATCATCAAAATATATTTTGTCTCTATCCTAGTCTATTCGTCATCCTGTGATTTTTTGTATAGCTGTGATTAAACTCGTTTCTACTCTCTAATATCCTGGAGATGGGATAAATAATTTTCTAGTTCTTTTAAATATTCTTTACATTCTGATGCGGACAACCGCAGCTAGATATTTTTTTCCCGTTTTTCTTTTAATTTTTTACTATATCACACTGGTTAGATATTATCCAAATGATTTAGTTTCCCTATATATACATTAAATCTTAGCTCTGATGCAGCCGAAGTATTCATTTTCTCTAATCACACCATATCTTATGTACAATAATATGTACAATACCTGCTCGGTTGTTTACTTGCTATTGATTTTTGGTTTTTCCCTATTTCCTACATTATGTTATAAATATTGAGAATTGTTAAAAATATTATAGAAATGATAAATTCCTCCTCTATTTTCAGCAAAGCAAAGGAATCAATAGCACAAAAATTGCTTTTTGGCAATGAGCCAAATCCAGAATTAATAGCAATATTACTGATTTACTTCGTGCAGGGAATCTTAGGATTAGCCCGTTTAGCCGTTAGTTTCTTTCTCAAAGATGAATTAGGGCTAACTCCAGCCGAAGTATCCGCCCTCATGGGTATAGCAACTCTACCTTGGATAGTTAAACCCTTATTTGGCTTTATTTCCGATGGATTACCTATACTTGGCTATCGGCGACGACCTTATATTATTTTATCGGGCTTATTAGGGGCGGCATCCTGGATTGGGCTATCTACCATAGTTAACACTGCCTGGGCTGCTACTTTAGCTATGATTTTGAGTTCCCTATCAGTTGCTTTTAGTGATGTAATTGCAGATTCAATTGTTGTTGAAAAAGCTAAATCAGAATCTCTGAGTAATGCAGGTTCTTTACAATCAGTTTCTTGGGCAGCATCGGCATTAGGAGGTATCACCACTGCCTATTTAAGCGGTTATTTATTAGAACATTTCAGCACTCATACAATATTTTTCATTACTAGCCTTTTTCCCCTGATAGTTTCCGCAGTAGCTTGGCTAATAGATGAATCACCAGTAAATAATCGTCAAGATTGGCAAGCGATCGCTAATCAATTAAAACAACTACGTCAGGCTATTACCCAGAAATCTATCTGGATGCCTACCGCTTTTATATTTATCTGGCAATGTACTCCATCTGCTGATGCTGCTTTATTCTTTTTCACTACTAATGAATTAGGATTTCAACCAGAATTTTTAGGTAGAGTACGCCTAGTTACTAATTTAGCTGCCCTGGTTGGGGTTTGGTTATTTCAACGATTTTTTAAATCAGTTCCCTTTCGGAATATTTTCGGCTGGTCTATTTTAATTTCTACAGCTTTAAATATGACCACGCTGTTACTTGTTACCCATACAAACCGAACTTTAGGTATAGATGATCATTGGTTTAGTTTGGGTGATAGTCTAATTTTGACGGTTATGGGACAAATAGCTTTTATGCCAATTTTAGTGTTATCTGCTCGTCTTTGTCCTGATGGTATAGAAGCTACTTTTTTTGCCTTATTAATGTCGGTAACAAATCTAGCGGCTTTATTATCGTATGAATTTGGCGCGATGATGATGCATTGGCTAGGTATTACCGAAACTAACTTTAGTTCTTTGTGGTTATTGGTTTTATTAACTAATCTCAGTAGTCTTTTACCTCTGGTTTTATTAGGTTGGTTGCCTGACTCAGATGCCCAATTACAAACAGCCAAAAAATCCCAATTAATTATTCAGAATGAAGGTCATAATTTAGAAGCGATCGAACTAGATAATAAAAGGGCGATGGAAATCGAAGCAATTACTCAAGAAATTACTCAAGAAAGCCAGACAATCGAAAAAATACCCACTTATTAACCAGCTTAAATGCTGTTTATTTCTGTTCAATTTTTCCACCCATTTCGATATTTTATCGGCATCTATTATGCAAAACTTGTCAATTGAAAAACCGAAAACTGCTAACTCTGCCTTATCCTACGATCGCCAAGACTGGCAAAAAGGCTATGAATCTCAACCGCAAGAATATAATTACTGCATTGATGATATAGAAGGGCAAATTCCCCCCGAATTGCATGGTACTTTGTTTCGTAATGGCCCTGGATTGTTAGAGGTTAATGGTCAACCCCTGCACCATCCCTTTGATGGAGACGGCTTAATTTGTTCGATCGCTATCTCCCAAGGCAAAGCCTATTTTCGTAATCGTTTTGTTCGCACTGAAGGATATTTAGCGGAACAAGCTGCTGGTAAAATCCTTTATCGTGGTGTTTTTGGTACCAAAAAACCGGGCGGTTGGTTGGCTAATATTTTCGATTTAAAACTTAAAAATATTGCCAATACCAATATTATTTACTGGGGTAAAAAACTCCTTGCCCTGTGGGAAGCTGCCCAGCCTTATCGCCTAGATCCCTCTACCCTAGAGACGATCGGCTTAGATACCCTCGACGGTATTTTAAAACCTGGTGATGCTTTTTCAGCCCATCCCCGCATTGACCCAGGAACGATGGGTACAACGCCTCGTTTAGTCAATTTCTCCCTAAAAACCGGCTTATCTAGTATTATCAATATTTACGAATTCGATCCAGAAGGCAAAATACTTAATCAACACTCCCATACTATCCCTGGTTTTGCCTTTTTGCATGATTTTGCTATCACTCCAAATTACTGCATTTTCTTTCAAAATCCTGTTTTATTTAATCCTTTGCCTTTTTTACTAGGATGGCGAAGTGCAGGTCAATGTTTACAATTTCAACGCCATAAACCAACACGAATTATTATTATTCCTCGCAATGGTAAAGATGAACTAAAAATTTTAGATACGGAATCTTGTTTTGTTTTCCATCATGCTAATGCTTTTGAGCAAAACGGAGATATTTTTGTAGATTCAGTTTGTTATGAAGCTTTGCCTGATGTTAAACCTGATGCAGATTTTCGCGATATTAATTTTGATGCTATACCTGCTGGGGAATTATGGCGTTTTCAGCTTAATTTAGAAACTGAAAAAGTGAAGCATGAAATTTTAGAAAAACGTTGTTGTGAATTTCCGACTTTACATCCCAATAATGTCGGACGCAATTATCGTTATTTGTATATTGGTGCAGCACATAAATCTACTGGCAATGCTCCTTTGCAAGCTATTCTAAAAATAGATTTAGAAACTAATCATAAACAAGTCTGGAGTGCTGCACCGCGAGGTTTTGCTGGAGAACCTTTATTTGTGCCTCATCCTGATGGTAAGAGGGAAGATGATGGCTGGGTATTAATGTTGATGTACGATGCAGCAATGCATCGATCGACTTTGGTAATTTTGGATGCTAAGGATATTTCTCAAGGACCGATCGCTAAATTACATCTCAAGCATCATATTCCCTACGGCTTACATGGTTGTTTTATCCCAGAATTGTTTATTAATTAAATCTGATAAGCAGTTTTTTGTAGAGTTTTTTTAGGGGCGATCGAATCTTCGCCCTTATTTTATTTATAGTCAATATTTTTTAATTGTAAGTATCTCAGCATAATTATTTATATATTTATATACCTCATAGCCTACACGATTACTTATCGTTCCAATATTAAAGTAACAGGACCGTCATTTTCAATAGAAACCTGCATCATTGCACCAAAAACGCCTGTTTCCACCCGCAAGCCACTAAGACGTAATTTATTAATAAATAAATCATAAACTTCTTTAGCTTTATCTGGAGTAGCCGATCGGTCAAAAGAAGGTCGTCGCCCTTTCCGACAGTCTCCATATAATGTAAATTGACTAATTACTAACAATTCTCCCCCTATTTCTTGTACAGATTTTTGCCACTTATCCTCCCCATTTTCACCATCTGGAAATAACCGCAATTCTAAACACTTGCGCGTCATCCAGTCTAACTCTAATTCTGTATCTGTACTAGCAATTCCCACTAATAAATTTAATCCTTTTCCAATTTTACCTACAATTTCGCCGTTAACAGTAACTTGAGAAGATTTGACTCGCTGAATAACTACACGCATAATTTATATTTAATAATCACAAAATGGGCATGGGGCATGACCCATGCCCTATTCCCTATTTACCAAAACCTTTGGGCTTTTCTCGCTTAGGCAAACAAATACATTCTTTTAATTGCCCTTGTAATTTATCATGGTCTAAATTTTGCCCAATTAATACCAATTGGTTTTTCTTTTCACCTTTCCACTCGTCATCTTCAATAGTAAAACGCTTACCGCAGAGATGGAAAATATGACGTTTTGGGCTTTCATCAAACCAAAGAATACCTTTAGCCCGGAATACAGTAGAGGGTAGTTGACTATCTAAGAAAGTTTGAAATTTCTTAATAGCTAAGGGGTTATCACTTTGGAAAGAAATAGAAGTAAAACCATCATTTTCTAAGTGATTAGAATGGTGGTGATGTTCGTGGTGATCATGTTCACAATGACCGTGATCATGGTCGCAATTTGAATGATCGTGATGGTCGTGGTCGTGATGGTCGTGGTCGTGATGGTCGTGATGATCGTGGTCGTGATGATGATGTTCGTGTTTATGATTTGATTCTTCAGAATCGAAATATTTATCTGATTCAAATAAACCGACACTAAGAATTAAAGGTAAAGGAACTTGCGATCGAGTTGTTCGCAAAATTCTAGCACCTTCTTTTATATCACGAATTTTGACTTCTAACAAATCTAAATCGGCTTCTTCTACCAAATCTGCTTTATTTAGTAAAATAATATCGCCGTAAAAAATCTGACTGTATGCAGCTTCGCTATTAAACAAATCTAAACTATAATTTGCTGCATCTACTACTGTGACGATCGAATCTAAACGGGTCATATCCCGCAATTCCGTACCCAAAAAAGTTAAAGCTATTGGTAGTGGATCTGCAATACCAGTAGTTTCTACCACTAAATAATCTACTTTTTCAGGTCGTTCTAAAACTTTATAAACTGCATTCACCAAATCATTATTAATAGTACAGCAAATACAGCCATTACTTAACTCCACCATATCTTCACCAGTGGAGATAATTAACTCGTTATCGATGCCTATTTCGCCAAATTCATTGACTAAAACGGCTGTTTTTACGCCTTGTTGATTAGTGAGAATGTGATTTAAAAGGGTAGTCTTACCACTGCCAAGAAAGCCTGTAATGATAGTTACGGGCAGGCCATGTTTGGGGACTTCCATTATCGGGGTAGGATCGGGAGTAGTTACTGTTTGCATTATATGACCTGAGAAAAACGTGAGAAACTTGACTTTAGAAAATTATCGGTTCAAATATCGGGCTAGATACTCGCCCGCTTTCTGTTATAGCAGATATCTTATTTTCCGTCTTGTGATGAGATGGTACAAGTACCTCTAGTAATTTATCTGTGATTTGTTTCCAGGTAAAGCCATTGGCCACAAATTTCGGCCCAGCTTGGCGTGCCCGATCGATAAAATTAGGTTGTTCAATTGTATTTATCATTAATGTAATTAAATGTTCTAAATTCGGATGTAAATAAAATCTATTTTCATTATTCATATTAACATTTAGCATTTGGCTATCTATAGCTAAAGCAAAATCAGGATGAGTAAAATCATCAGTAGATCCCCCTTTAGTACATATTACTGGCAAACCGCAGGCGATCGCTTCTAAAACTGGCATATTAAAACCTTCTGCCAAATAAGGAGAAACATAAACATCTGCGGCTTGATATAAACTAGCCATTTCCGCAAAAGATAAATCTTTACCTATATATATTAATTTCGGAATAATTTTTTCCCTTTGCTGATCTCCTAAAGATTGCAACATTTTATTTAAAGCTTTTTCGGAAGTAAATAAAGAATCAGTTCCTTTCAAAACTAATCTAGCATTTGGGTAGCGATCGACTATTGCGGCAAAAGCTTGCAACAAAGCCGGAACACCTTTATTATTTAACATCACTCCCACATTCAAAAATACAAAATATCCCTCCCATCCTAATTTCTTTCTTAATTTTATACGTTCTTCATTACTAATAGGTTTATAAATATTCGGATCATAACCAAGAGGCACAATACAAACGCGATCGGCTGCCGCCCCACTGCGTAAAAAACCATCCCGCGACCAACGAGAAGTAGTAATAATGATGGTATCAGGATTTTTCCTACTAGCTTCCTGCATAGAAACACCGCCCACAAAAGCCGTATTGTGAACTATGCCCCATTCTGTAGTAGCAAAAATAGCAGTTTTTTGGGAATTCGGAGATGCTGTTAAATCAAAAGGATAAGAAATGCGCCAAGTAGCATCAGCAAAACAGTTAAAATCAGGAGTAGGAATTTGTTTTAAAATTCTTTCTTGTTCCGGATTAAATAACCCCGTTACTGGTTGCCAACTAGGGAGAAGATAGGGTAAATCTTTATGAAAAACTTCCACATCTCCTCGGTTTAGCATTTCCAACATTTGAAACTGACTTAAAATAGAGTGCGATCGAGGAATAAACCGCCAACCTTCGACTATTATTCGCATATAATTTAGGTTTTAGTAATGATTTTTAAGAATAAATACAAATTTTTAATTGTATCTACATCATAAATTGTGTTATTATAAATTCCAGAGAAAATTATCTCTGTTGTTGATATAAAAAAATACCGTTCTATGTCCCTAAAAATCTACAATACCCTCACCCGACGCGAAGAAATATTTAACCCATTGGAACCGGGCAAGGTGCGGATGTATTGCTGTGGCGTGACGGTGTACGACTATTGCCATTTAGGTCATGCTCGCTCCTATACTATTTGGGATACAGTGCGCCGCTATTTAATGTGGCGGGGCTATCAAGTGCGCTACGTGCAAAATTTTACCGATATTGACGATAAAATTTTAAATCGTGCCAGACAAGAAGGTTCTTCTATGCAGGAAATAGCCGATCGCTACACCCAAAGCTATTTTGAAGATATGGCACGCTTAAATATTTTAGCAGCCGATGAGTATCCCAGGGCAACTCATACTTTAGATGGCATTAAACGCTTGATCCATGAGTTGGAAAATAAGGGTTTTGCCTATTCTGCTGCTGGTGATGTTTACTATACAGTCCGACGGTTTTCGGAATATGGTAAACTGTCAGGACGCAAATTAGATGATCTGCAAGCAGGGGCTAGTGGTCGAGTAGATGCCGAAGATCCGGAAGCGGTTAAGAAACAAGATCCCTTTGATTTTGCTTTGTGGAAGGCGGCAAAACCCGGAGAACCTTTTTGGGAGTCGCCTTGGGGTGCAGGGCGTCCAGGATGGCATATAGAATGTTCAGCAATGGTACGCGATCGCCTGGGAGATAGTATAGATATTCATGTCGGCGGTTCCGATTTAATTTTTCCCCACCATGAAAACGAAATTGCCCAGTCAGAAGCTGTCACTGGTAAACCTTTGGCTAACTACTGGATGCATAACGGCATGGTAAATGTTGATGGAGAAAAAATGTCGAAATCTCTGGGAAATTTTACCACAATTCGTCAGCTTTTAGACGCGCCAAATGCTCCCCATCCGATGGCTATACGTTTATTTATTCTGCAAGCCCATTACCGAAAACCAATTGATTTTACTGGTGAGGCGATCGAGTCTGCCCAAAATAGCTGGAATACTTTAAAAGAAGGCTTGACTTTTGGTGTAAAATATGGTATTAAAATCGGCTGGTTAGAAACAGATGAAAATCTAGTTGATGCTGAATCAATTAATCGATTCCAATCTGCAATGGATGATGATTTTAACACACCATCTGCTTTAGCTGTTGTATTTGAATTAGCCAAAGAATTACGCCGAGAAGGTAATATTTTAGTACATGAAGGTAAAACTGTAACACCTCCAGAAATATTACAAAAACAATGGCAAACTTTAGTAAATTTAGCCCAAGTTTTAGGACTAGAAGCTAAAATAGAAGCAGAAAGTGATACTACTAATAATGGTTTAAGTGATGGGGAAATAGAAACGCTAATTCAACAGCGAAAAGACGCTAGAAAAGCCAAAAACTTTGCTGAAGGCGATCGCATTCGCAACGAATTACAAGCACAAGGTATTACCCTAATAGATAAACCAGGAGGTATAACCGAATGGCATCGAAATTAAGGGCAAGTTGTTAATAAATATAATATAACAGGCGATCGGCCCTAAAATTTACCTTACAACTACTCGGAAATTTACCCAATTAAAAAGCATAAATACTTATATTTTTCTGCCTATTTTTTCTATTGACAAATTCGGCGCTTAAAAAGTATTTATGCTATCTAAACAAAATTATTATACCCAACCGGTACTACGCCAAATCATAAACAATAAAACACTAGAAACCAAAGCGCCAATAGTCCATTTCACAGCATTTTTCAATAGGGCAAGACGTTGATTATCTTTAGTTAATTTAGCTTGAGTTGGTACTTGAGTTTTAGCACTGGCAATTCTTTCCAAAATTTTAGTTTTGAGTTCATCAGGTTTTTGGGGATCCACCGGTACACCCATGCGATTTAATTCATTTCCCAGGTTCTTAATATCTTCGGCAGAACCTTTAGTTACCCTTTCTTCAACTGTATCAAGTTGAGTTGCTTGCCGTTCTTGTAAAGCAGCAATTTGTTGATTATTTTGGCTATCAATTCTAAAAGTATAAGCTACACTCAAGGGAACCATTGCTAAAAATCCGATCGCCAGCAATAAAGTTACCCATCTTAACACCTTTAACAGAATATCTTCAATATTTGTACGTTCGGCATCTTCTCCAAAAAAGATTAACAACAACCCTAGTAAAGGAACTGGCACTCGTTCAACTATAGCCCCTACAGTTTGCAAAACCCAAACTGCATCTTGATAATTCGGAGGTAATAAAAGCTGAATTACATCAAATACGGCTAATAACAATAAACCGTATCCTACCCATCGTAGTCTATAAATAGACTGAATTTGATCTTCACTTGCCATAAGATTTGGTAATTTATTTATTTATTGTCAAAATTGTTGCCATTTTTGTCATTTTTGGTTGTTTGTCAATGATATAAAAACCATGACCACAACTCAACGAGGTGGAAATCTTGGCTGCCACCACCGATACCATTCAAACCAAACATTTTCTAAAACTTGGTAAGCCTCCTTTTGGGAAAGATTATTTACAGGAAAGGACATATTAGCCCACAAACAGCGAAAATCTCGCATATTATCTTTACCTAGTAACCAAGGTATTATACGGCTAACCTGAAAATCATAACTATTCCGGTTGCGCCGATATTGTTCGCTCGTTGCTGTACTATTTCCTCGTGGGTTAATACAAGCACTCAGATACGATCGGCCTTCATACAGGAATAAAGCATAATCTCCTATTCCTTCCTTGTTCAACAAATCCAGTTTACCAGGAACTAGCTTAATAGGAGTCAAATTTCTAAGTAAGTTTTCTACCCCACCATTGTCAGGGATGAGATAGCGCATTTCTATATTTAGAGTTAAATTATCCTTTTTATATCTATATTCTTGGCCTCCGAAGTATTTAGGAACATCAGGAGTAGGCAAAGGGACGCTTTCCACTAGCTGCCATTGTTCTAAAGGGACATTTGTGGGAAAAGTAAAAGGACTAATAGAGTCATTCGGAACATTAGGATATAAACTTGCTTTTCCCACAGCTAACATAACAAATGCGAAAACAATAGCTAACAGCCAAAGCCTTAATTTTTTCCAGGGCATCATCGTTTTAGAAAGTTTTAAAAATTATATGCAAACAAAAAGCCACCTGGCAGTAACAGTTTATAAACCACTCATTACTCCACAGATTTTTGATTTTCCGGAATTTTTCCGAGAATTGCAAATTGACAAAATACCCCAAAAATCATAACTGCAATCATGGAAAACACAAAAGAACCGCCTCCTTGATGCCAATATTCAAAAGATTCTTTATTGCTTACCAAAATTGCTAACAATGCCACTCGTATAGAATTAACAAAAAAGGCGATAAAAACTGCCACCATAGGAGTAATAATTTTTTGTTTTAGTTTTATTTCTGGAAACATAAATAGGAAAATAATTGCCAATCCTAATAATTGTAAAATAACATGAATTCCTGAACATCCCTCATTTACTTCTACACTGCCATTGCGTAAAAATAAATAATTTCCTTGACGAGTTACTTCTAGCCCGAAATACCACAAACTAAAATAGGAAAATTTAGCTGTTATTTTTGCTAAATCAATAAACTGTGTAGGCAAGCCAGGAGGAATAGCTATAAAGCCAAGGATAATTAATTCTTGCCAATATTGCTTTAAGCCTTTAAAATCGGAAGCTAATAAACCTATACTCAGTGCTGAAATGAAAGGAGAAAAGCGCAAAAAGATATCATAGCTTGACAATGATAAACATTTTAACAACACCAAAGCAATTACAGTAGCAGCAAAAAAACTGGCAAAAATTCCGCTTTCCAGATTAATTTTTTCATGTCTTTCCCAAATCAAAAATACCACAGCCCCCCAAAATAGAATGCTGCTGCCCATAAAGTCTACATTTCCGTATTGGTTGACCAAATTCAGGTGAAGAAAGATTAAACTTGCACCTATACCTACCAGCCAGTATTTAGGTTCGGATAAATATTTATTCCAATCCATTACAATTAACCTTGTTTCGTGCAGAATTTATTTTATTTAGTTTTAACACGAATAACTCTATTTTCAATAAATTCAGTATTAGTATATCAAAAAATTTTTGTATATAAAAACAAATAAAGCCACGATCAATTTCATGGCTCATTTAATAGGATGGTAATTATTGTAGCTTTTTTGATTTAACATACAGAAAAATATTGGTGAAAATATTTTCCGATATTTAAATTTTAATCCCATATCGTTTTAGGCATGACGACGGCGACGACGGGCTATAGTCATCCAGGCTGCGCCTATGGCCATACCGCCCATAGTAAAAGGTTCGGGGACTGCTTGGGCAGTGACAGAAAAATCGTTGTAGTCCACATCGTTTCTATTACCGCCATCATCGATACCAATTTGTACAGGTGTGTTACTAAAAATATCACCAGATGTATAATTTTGTGGATTGGCAAAGGCAGCAGTACTATTAGTGCTAAATGATAGGGGGGCAGGACCAAATACAAATTGTTGGCTACCACCATAATTTAGGCCACTTGTAGAGAAAACAGCGCCCATATCATATCCCATATAAAGGCTTTTTAAACCTAAGGTATAAACTTGATTAGCTAAGAAAGTAAAGGAAACTGTACCAGGGCCTAAAACCGTATTACCTAGAGTTCCCTGGAAATCTCGATAGTCTCCATTATCAGAAGCTTTGGTTTCAGAAAATAAAGTTTTTAATAAAGATGGTGTAGAATTGCTTACTTGATATATCCCTAAGCTAGAGGTATAAGCACCGTGAGATTGATTAAAGGTAAAGTTTACTGTGGTATCTTTGGAAAAACTAATACCAGATGTTCCAAATGTAAAAGCTTGGGCCGGAGCAGAGAAGCTTACTAATGCTGTAGCTGCTACTGTACTTACACCAATCAGGCTAGGGAAAAATTTAGTGGTCATTTCAGGCACTCCAGATAGGTTCACTCTGACATTTCTATTATTGCCATATAAATTATGTTTGTGTTCATTATTGGCATATTTTTACAGAATCTTTAATTTTGATAGTGATATTATAAAGTTTGCATAAATAATAATTGCTGTGATAGTTGATTTCTCTTGATTTAAGCTATTTTAGCAGCTATCAAAATATGGTGGTTTTGTCGGGTCTAGGTTAGATTTTGTCTTTACCAAAGATATATATAACTTATGATGACCCCTATATTAATTATTATATATTTTTTTGGTGTGGTAGAAAAATTTAAATTTAAATTAAAGTAGTTTGTAAATGATCTAGATCACCAATAATAATAAAAATTATTATTTTTTTGACAATAAATTAGAAAATATGGAAACTCCATCTAAATTCTTGATGAAATTAAGCCACCGAGTATTTACTGACTCAGCCGATCGCGAAAAATTTATTGATGCCTTACTACATCCGATCGCATTTCATCCTAGTATTATCTGGTGTCAAGACAAACCCATAAATTTACCTTTTATTACAGAACCCCATTTATTTTGGCAACCGGTTTTTGTAGATCGTTTGGCCCTTGGCAGCAAACCTGGTCAACATCCCCTACATAATACGGGCCATTTTTACTGTTTAGATTTTTCTTCAGTTTTTGCCATTTCTACTATTTTAACTGTGACTACACCAGTAAATTTAATTGTAGATATGTGTGCGGCGCCGGGTGGTAAAAGTATTTTTGCATATATAGCTTTGCAGCCAGAAGTATTAATAAGTAATGAAACGATCGCCAAGCGATCGGGAATGCTTATCTCTAATTTAAAACGTTGTCATATTCACCCAGTCGGCGTTATCACCAGAGATTCAAAAATCCTCGCAGAAATATTACCAAAAACTGCTAATTTAGTTATAGTAGATGCTCCTTGCTCCGGTCAGTCTTTACTAGCAAAAGGCGGCAAAGCTGAAGGCTGTTTTCATCCAATTAATATTAATAAAAATGCTAACCGACAAAAAAGAATTTTAGCCAATTCTGCCCAAATAGTTGCACCCTCTGGATATTTGGCTTATATGACTTGTACCTATTCTCCAGAAGAAAATGAGCAGGTAAGTGAATGGTTTTTATCAAAATTTCCCCAGTTTCAACCTGTGAAAATTCCCCATTTAACTGCTTATCAGTCTCATTTATCGACAATACCTTGTTATCGAATGTGGCCCCAATCAGGTTTAGGTGCTGGTGCTTTTACTATTTTATTTCAAAATACTGATACTATACCTGATAATATTATCACAGGCGATCGAATTTCTTTAGATTTTCTCAATAGTTCTCATTTTGTGTTTAAATCGCCAAAAAGTAATTAATTCCCACCAGGAATAAAATAACTATTGAATCAGGGAAAAATTATCAAATATTCTTGCCAATGATAAATTATATTTAAATTATCTGAGCAAATTTCATAATATTTAACAGATTCTCTATATTAACAAAAATATCTTCTAGCAAAAATTCTGGACATAATAATTTATGTAAATAAAATCCTTCTGGAATTTCTCCTATTAAATAATAATATTCCAATTCTACCAAATTACTAACTAACCAATAACAAGGATAAACATATTTAGGAGAAAATATCTCAATAACCTTAGTACCCGGTGAACAAAATACTAAATTAGATAACCCGCCCCCATGAGGAGATATGATTACTTTAGCATTAGCCATTAATGCAGCTTGATCTATTACTGACATAGATTCTAAAACTACTGTTTTAAAGCCAAATTTATCTAAGATTTTGATAATTTCATCTTCATTAATGATGCGACGATTTGCTGTGTATTTCCGGCTAATATATAGACGTTCTATTTTTTCTGATTTTAGGACATTTTGCTGATTTAAAAAAGTATTTTTTAGAAAATCACAAACCCATTTAGGCATCCAGGCTACGCTACCTGGAAAAGATGGTACTATTAACTGGGTAGCTTGTATATGAGGATAGTTATCTGGGCTAATAATTTTATGTTTAGGAATGCCTAAAATATTTAATGTTTCTTGCTGGAATTGCAGGCGATCGGGTAGGAAAAAATAATCTATTTCATTTATATCTATACCACTATGCCGCAGTAATTCTATCCGAGGCAATATATCAAACAGCCAATGAAAATAACCATTGTTAAATAAACCAGATAAAACGGCTACATTGCTATTTATTGTATGAATAGGTGGTAATTTGCCTAAATTGAAAATAGAATGCTTGCTAGGATGTTTATCAGGATGACCAGGACTTAAAATCGGAAATTCGGGAGAAATATCTGCTAAAATTTTATTATCGTCGGTAATTGTAGCAGTTATAGCTTCCGTTTTATTGCACCAGTAACGCCCATTAGGTATGATGGCAACAAAACTGGCTGGTAATTGAATTTTTCCAGTAAATCTAAAGCTAAAATGAATATCTCGATCGGGGGTGTGAGGTGGTTTTAAATCTATAGTATTTTCTGGATAAATATTTATATAATTAGTTGTATCTATATGAGATTTTGCCCAATCATTAGTAAATTCATAAAAATCTTGGGGAGTATCTACAGGCATTATTTCTAAAAACTCTAATTTTTTAGTATTCAGATTGTTTTCTTGCTGAATTATATTAATAATATCAAAATTTGCTTTAGCCAAATCAGGATTAATTTTTATAACTGTGCGAAAACAATCTATAACTGCTTCCAGATTATTTAATCGCGCAAATGCTATGGCTAAGTTATAGTATATTTCTACTGTATTTAATTGGAATTTAAGGCTATTTTGGTAATATGTAATAGCGACTTCCCAATTACCTTGATTTAACATAATTAAGCCTAGATTAAAGTAGGCTTGACCAGAATTTGGATTAATATTTAAGGCTTGTTGATAACAATTTATAGCTTTATTAAAATCTTTATTTAGATATAAATTATATCCTAAGCTTAAATAATATTTATCTGATAATGGGTTAATTTCTATAGCTTTTTGATAATTATTAATAGCTGCTGTATAATCACCAATTTGGTTAAAACATTCTCCTAAGATAAAATATATTTCTGCTGCTTGGGGTTGTAAATCAATGGCTTTTTGATAAGCAGCGATCGCTTGGCGATAATGTTTTTCCCGATATAATACATTGCCTAGATAAAAATAAGTTTCCCAGGATATATTTTTATCTACTAATTTTTTTAATAAATCCGCATTACTATTGAGGCGATCGCTAGATAATTTTTCTTTTACCAAACTATCTCGCCAATTACAATAAATCTCAGCAAAATTAGGATAATCTTCTATATTTTGTATAGCTTTTTGCCAGCATAAAATAGTTTCTTCTACATTACCTTTTTGTAGCCAAATATAACCTAATTCTCCCCAAGCTTGGGTATAATTAGAATTAATTTTAATAGCTGCTTCAAAATAAAAGATAGCCTCATCTTGCTTACCTTGCTGACACAGACACCAGCCGATATTATAATAAGCATCACTACAATTAGGAGTAATTTCTAAAATTTTATGATAAGCAAAAATAGCTGGCTCAAATTCTGCTAATTTTTGCCAAACCACTGCTTGGTTGTGGTAAGCTTCTACTAAATCAGGTTTTAGATTAATTGCCGCTTGCCAACATTCTATAGCTTCATCAAAATTTGCTTGTTGTGCTAAAGCATTTCCTAGATATAAATGCGCTTCTATTTGCTGCTCATCTAAAGATAAAACTTGTGTGTAAATATTAGCTGCTATTGTTAATTGATGATTATCGAGATATTCTTTAGCTGTGGTGTATAAAATTTCTAATAATTCTGCCATATAGCTATCTATTTCTTCCGGGTTAATTTCCATAAGGGCAGATAGCCAAATAGCTTGGGCTTCGGATGAATTACCTTGTAATAATAAAGTTAGTCCTAAATACCAATAATTTATTAGTAAATTGGGTTGATAATTAATAGATTCTTCCCAGAGTGCTATAGCGCGATCGTATTCGCCTAATTTTAATAAAGTCAATGCTTCTGCGGGTAGGTTAGAGTAATTCATAGTTCTTGGTTTAGTAGTTATTTTATTAGTATTATATGCAATATAATATCATTTTAGGAAAATAAGATTTTTGTAAAATTAACCATATAGGGGGCAGAGGGGACAAAAAAACAGAGATAGGAGAAAAAGAATATTGAATATGAGAGAAAGGAGGAGAGAATAAAAGTATACGGGATAGAAAACTTACATAAATTAGGGTAAATAGGTAGTTTTCCAGATATTTTATGCTAGGAATTTTTAGATTTAGTAAAATCATATCAAATAAGCTGAAAAATTGCTATTTTTAGATTTTTATCAAGAAATTGTATTTTTTTACCTGAATAATCTTAATATTTGTTCACAAAAATAGTTATTACTTTAAAAAAATTAGTTATTTCTAATATAAAACCGGTAAATAGATTGGAACAATATTAGATGTAACTACAAGAAACTGGTTGGTTTGGCTGCTTGAAAAGGTATGACATCCCATCCTAGAAAAGCTACCCCAGTCCATTTATAAATCGGAGTTTGGAGAATGGGTATCGCTACTATTAACCCGGCAACGGGGGAAATGCTTGCCAGCTTTAAAGCGCTGACAGATATAGAAATAGAAGCTAAATTAGAGCAAGCAGAAAAAGCATTTAAACATTACCGCAAAATACCAATAACGCAGAAAGCGCAATGGATGAATGAAGCGGCAAGAATTTTAGAGGAAAACAAGGAAAAGTTTGGTAAAACTATCACCTTGGAAATGGGTAAAACTCTAAAGTCGGCTGTAGCGGAAGTAGAAAAATGTGCTACGGTGTGTCGTTTTTATGCGGAAAATGCGGCGAAATTTCTGGCTGATGTACCAGTAAATACAGATGCTAGTAATAGTTTTATTCGTTACGATCCTTTGGGTATAATTTTGGCGGTAATGCCTTGGAATTTTCCATTTTGGCAAGTATTTCGCTTTGCGGCACCGGCATTAATGGCGGGAAATATAGGGTTACTTAAACACGCTTCTAATGTGCCGCAGTCAGCGATCGCTATAGAGAAAATTTTTCTGGAAGCAGGTTTTCCGGAAGGTGTTTTTCAAACCTTGTTAATAGGTTCAGATAAAGTAGCTGGTATCCTAGCCGATCGCCGAGTTATGGCAGCAACTTTAACCGGTTCCGAAGGGGCAGGAATTAGTTTAGCGGCTAATGCGGGTAAACAACTAAAAAAAACCGTATTGGAATTAGGAGGAAGCGATCCGTTTATCGTTTTAGAGAGTGCGGATATAGAAGCGGCTGTAACAACAGGAACTACAGCCCGACTAATGAATAATGGACAATCATGTATAGCGGCAAAACGTTTTATTTTGCTAAATGCGATCGCAGATGAATTTGAGCAACGTTTTGTTGAGAAATTTAAATCCTTAAAAATTGGCGATCCAATGGATGGGAATACAGATATCGGCCCTTTAGCAACTGCTGATATTCTCGAAGAATTACATACCCAAGTAGAAAATTGTGTGAAACAAGGTGCCCGCATATTAACAGGAGGGCAGCCTGTATCCGATCGCCCTGGTAACTTTTATCCACCGACAATTTTAACGAATTTTTCGTCAGGAAGTCCGGCATATCAAGAGGAATTTTTTGGCCCTGTAGCACTATTATTTCGAGTGGCAAATATTGACGAAGCTATCGAACTAGCTAATAGTACAACTTTTGGTTTAGGGGCTAGTGCTTGGACAAATATAGCCGCCGAACGCGATCGTTTAATTAACGAATTAGAAGCGGGTGCAGTGTTTATTAATGGCTTAGTTAAATCCGATCCTCGCCTACCTTTTGGCGGTATTAAACGCTCTGGATACGGACGAGAATTAAGCAGCCAAGGAATGTATGAATTCCTCAATATTAAAACCGTGTGGGTGAAATAAAAATGAATACAGCCGAATTACTAGTACGTTGCCTAGAAAATGAAGGTGTGCGTTATATTTTCGGACTTCCTGGCGAAGAAAATATGCACGTCCTAGAAGCCCTGAGAAACTCTTCAATTCAATTTATCACTACTCGTCACGAACAAGGCGCAGCTTTTATGGCTGATGTCTACGGACGTTTAACAGGGCAAGCTGGTGTTTGTTTATCTACACTCGGCCCTGGTGCTACTAATTTAATGACGGGTGTTGCTGATGCTAACTTAGATGGTGCGCCTTTAGTGGCAATTACCGGACAAGTGGGAACCGATCGAATGCATATTGAATCCCACCAATATTTAGATTTAGTGGCGATGTTTGCACCAGTAACTAAATGGAATGCTCAAATAGTACGTCCGAGTATTGCACCAGAAGTTGTTCGTCGTGCTTTTAAATTATCTCAAACCGAAAAACCTGGCGCAGTTCATATTGACTTACCAGAAAATATTGCTGCTATGCCTGTTACTGGTGAACCTCTCAGTAAAGGTGATTTGGAAAAGACTTTTGCTTCTTTCCGTAGTATAGAACACGCAGCGCGGTTAATTTCCCAAGCTAACAATCCTTTAATATTAGTTGGACATGGTGCTATTCGCGCTCATGCCAGCGAAGCTGTAACAGAATTTGCTACCCAAATGAATATTCCTGTAGCAAATACTTTTATGGGTAAAGGAGTAATTCCCTATACTCATCCTTTGGCTTTATGGGCAGTAGGTTTACAACTGCGGGATTACATTAGCTGCGGTTTTGATAATACGGATCTGATTATTTCGATGGGTTATGATTTAATCGAATATTCACCGAAAAAATGGAATCCTGAAGGTAAAATTCCCATTGTACATATTAGTGCTTCCCATGCGGAAATAGATAGTAGTTATATCCCGGCTGTGGAAGTAGTAGGAGATATTTCTGATTCTCTTTATGAAATTCTCAAACGTGCCGATCGCACTGGTAAGCCTAACCCTTATGCTTTAAGTTTACGCGATGATATTCGGGCTGATTATGAACGCTATGCTAATGATGATGGGTTCCCCTTAAAACCACAAAAATTAATTTACGATCTGCGGCAAGTTATGGGGTCGGAAGATATTGTTATTTCTGATGTGGGCGCCCATAAAATGTGGATGGCTCGTCACTACCATTGTGATCGGCCTAATACTTGCCTGATTTCTAATGGTTTTGCTGCTATGGGTATAGCTATTCCCGGTGCCTTAGCCGCTAAATTAGTTGCTCCAGACAAGAATATAGTTGCTGTTACCGGCGACGGCGGTTTTATGATGAATTGTCAAGAGTTAGAAACCGCTTTGCGTGTTGGTACTCCTTTTGTTACTATCATTTTCAATGATGGCGGTTATGGTTTAATTGAGTGGAAGCAACAAAATCAAATGGGTAAAGCTTCTTTCATTAAATTTGGCAATCCTGATTTTGTGAAATTTGCCGAAAGTATGGGTTTAAAAGGCTATCGAGTTGAATCTACGGCTGATTTTATTCCTATCTTAAAAGAAGCATTAAGTCAGTCTGTGCCCACAGTAATTGATTGCCCAGTTGACTATCGAGAAAATCTCCGCTTTACTCAAAAATCTGGAGAGTTAACCTGTTCTATTTAAATTTAAATAGTATCTAGGGCATGGGGCATGGGGTATGGGGCCTGTCTCTTATACACATCTGACGCTGCCGACGATACTCC
>CAWUOF010000009.1:0-20120 GCA_963923765.1 uncultured bacterium
GCTTATACTCAATTAATAATTCTTAATAAAATATTAGGATTAAAAGCTAAAAATATATTTTTTACTTGGTGGAATTTACCCTATAAATTAAAATTTCCGATTTCTTTATTAGAAGCTTATAATCTCCATAATACTGATGGTATTATTGCGGGAAATCAAGATGGGGTAGATATTTTGCGACAACATGGTTATAAAAGATTAATTAAAGTTATGCCTCAACTGGGGGTAAATGAAAAGTTATTTAAGCCACAATATCAACCAGAATTACAAGCTAAATTAGGTATTAAAGCTAATGATTTTGTTGTGGGTTATGTGGGGAGATTTGTAGAAGAAAAAGGTTTATTAACTCTTGCCAAGGCTTTAGATAATATAAAAAAATATCCTTGGAAATGGTTATTAATAGGTAGAGGTTCATTACAGGCTACTGTGGAAGAATGGGCAAGAAAAAATAATTTAGAAAATCGATTAATTTGGGTTGAGAGTGTAGCCCATGAGGAAGTATATAAATATATTAATTTAATGAATACTTTAGTATTACCTTCCCAGACAAGTTATCAGTTTAAAACTCTAACTGCGATCGGCTGGAAGGAACAATTTGGCCATGTTTTAATTGAAGCAATGGCTTGTCAAGTACCGGTAATAGGTTCTAATTCTGGAGAAATTCCCCATGTAATAGGAGATGCTGGTTTAATTTTTGCCGAGGGAAATGCAGAAGAGTTACAAAATTGTTTAATTCAGTTAATGGAAAATTCAGAATTAGCTGAAAATTTGGCTATTCGTGGTCGCGATCGAGTCTTAAATCAATATACTAATACAGCTTTAGCTAGACAATTATTATATTTTTATCAACAAGAACTTATGAATAAATAAGATATTTACATAATATTAAATAATCGTTAACAATTATGAAAATTCTGCAAATTATTCCATCAATATCCCTAGTTTATGGAGGTCCTAGCCAAATGGTTTTAGGATTATCTGCTGCTTTAGCTAAACAAGGAATAGAAGTTACTATTATTACCACAAATACTAACGGTGATACCGGGCAACTTCCCTTAGATGTACCATTAGGAAAACCCATACAACAAGATGGATATAAAATTTTATATTTTCCCTGTTTTCCTTTTCGGCGTTATAAATTTTCCCTAGACTTATTATATTGGTTAAATCATCATGCATCAGAATTTGATATTGCTCATCTTCATGCTTTATTTTCACCAGTAATTACCGCAGCAGCTAAAGTAGCTCAATATAAACAATTACCTTATATTTTACGTCCTTTAGGTACTCTTGATCCAGCAGACTTGCAGAAAAAAAAGCTACTAAAAATAATTTATGTAGCTATTTTAGAAAGAGATAATATATCTAAAGCCGCAGCCCTACATTTTACTACCCAGGAAGAAGCTAATATTTCCGAAAAATTTGGTATATCTACACGAGATCTAGTGATTCCTTTAGGAGTGAATAGATTAAATAAAAAGCCGAGAAATTATCAAGTAAACCCCCCGATTTTGCGGTTATTATTTATGTCACGAATTGACCCGAAAAAAGGCTTAGATTTATTGTTGCCTGCTTTAGAAAAATTATTAGCAGAAGGAGTTAATTTTAAATTTATTTTAGCTGGTGGAAACTCGCAACTACCAGAGTATGAAGAAAAAATTCGGTTACAAATTGCCGCATCACCTTTAGCGAAAAATACTACAATTACAGGTTTTGTGACTGGAGAAGTAAAAGCGGCTTTATTAAGAGATGCAGATTTATTTGTTTTGCCTTCTTATTACGAAAATTTTGGTATAGCTGTAGCAGAGGCAATGGCGGCTGGTGTAGCAGTAGTAATTTCTGATAAAGTGTATATTTGGGAAGAGGTAAAGCAAGCAAAAGCTGGCTGGGTTTGTAGTTTAAATGTTGATAGTTTAACTTATACTTTGCGAAGGGCTTTACAAAATGATGAGGAAAGACAAAAACGGGGTGATAATGCCAGAAAATATGCTGAAAAAAATTATAGTTGGGAGGCGATCGCCTGTCAAACTATCCAAGCTTATGAGGAAATTTTGAAAAATCAGGTATGATCGAATAATATTTAAGGAATTAAAAAGTAAAGCAATGACAAAAAATCCTCTTGCAGAAATTTTTGGATTTCCACCAGATAACTTATCTCCAGAAGCAGAACGTTATCGAAAAAATAGGCTCTGTCCCTATAATAATAAAGTGCCATCTTGTACAAAAGATAAAGCTAACGACCCTTTAGGAGTTTGTAGCGTTTACGAAGGTAATGATATAGCTATAACCTGTCCTATTCGGTTTCGTCAAAATTGGCTAGTGGCAGAAGACGCGGCAGCTTTTTTCTTTCCAGAAAATACTGCTTGGACTTCTCTGACTGAAATTCGTCTCAACGATAAATATGGGCAATCTGCTGGTAATATAGATGTAGTTTTAGTTGCATATAATGACCGAGGACATATTATTGATTTTGGAGCCTTAGAAATTCAAGCTGTATATATTTCTGGCAATGTAAGAAGACCATTTGAATATTATATGCAAAATATTGCTAATTCTGGCAATATGGAGTGGACAGGACAAGTTAACTCTCCTCGTCCAGATTATTTATCATCTTCGCGAAAACGTTTGGCACCGCAATTAATTTACAAAGGTGGTATCTTGAAAACATGGAATAAAAAACAAGCAGTTGCGTTACACAAAGGTTTTTATAACAGATTACCTAAGTTACCAGAAGTTAAACGAGAACAAGCTGATATAGCCTGGTTAATATATGATATGCAACTCGAACCGGAAACAAACCGTTATCAGCTTATCCGCCATAAGACAGTTTACACTTTATTTCAGCAAGCATTAGAAAAAATTACAATTCCAGAAGCAGGTACTGTTGATAATTTTATGTCCCATTTACAAGAAAAACTAGATGAAAAATTAGATAATGATAATTCTATAGATGTTCCTAGCTTGTTAGACTTGTTATAATCATAATGCAACAATTATCTCTTTTTGAAAATACCTACAGCGATCGTATTATTAACGTTGCATCTGTTCCTCAACGTAGTCCTTTTAGATATCCGGGTGGTAAAACTTGGTTAGTACCTCGAATTCGACAATGGTTAAGTAGTTTACAATGGCAACCACAAAAATTTATTGAACCCTTTGCAGGAGGCGGTATTGTTAGCTTAACAGTGGCATTTGAACAATTAGCTAATCATGTAACAATGATAGAAATTGATGAACAAGTAGCTGCGGTTTGGCAAACTATTCTCTTAGGAAATGGCGTAGAATTAGCTCATAAAATAGCTAATTTTGATTTTTCTCTCTCTTCTGTAGAAAATATACTGTCAAATACTAATTGTAATTTAGAAGATAAAGCTTTTCAAACTATTTTAAAAAACCGGATTAATCGCGGTGGTATTTTAGCTGTTGGGGCAGGAAAAATAAAAAATGGCGAAAATGGTAAAGGTATAAAATCCCGATGGTATCCAGAAACTTTAAAACAAAGAATTCTTAATATTGTATCTATTCAAGATAGAATTACATTTATACAGGGGGACGGCCTAGATTTTTTGGTAAAAAATGCTGATATTTCTCAAGCAGTTTTTTTCATAGATCCTCCCTATACTGCTGGATTTAAAAAAGCAGGAAGTAGACTTTATAATTATTCAGAAATAGACCATGAAAAACTATTTAAAATTGCCAGTAGCATTGCGGGAGATTTTTTAATGACTTATAATGATGGAGAAGAGATAAGATTTCTAGCTAAAAAATACGGATTTACAATTGCTACAGTGGCGATGAAAAATACTCATCATGCCAAAATGACAGAATTGTTAATTAGTAAAAATTTGGATTGGCTTAAGTAGTTTCTATCACCTATAAAAAAAATATTATCTATTTTTATTAGATTACTGATTAAAAGACGATCGACTAGGAATATATTGGATATTTACTCAAGTCGATCGCCCTAAATATTACTAATATTTAAAGATGTATTGAGAAGCAATAGGCGGCAATTCACCAGCAGCTACTTTTGCTTGATACACCATTGCTGCTACCTCAGCCCTGGTAACTTCACGGCTAGGATTTAATTGATTTCGGGTGGGATAATTCACAATCAATTCTTTATAAGCAGCTACCGATACTTGGTCTTTTGCCCAGTTAGGAATTCCACTATTATCAGAAAACCCCGTTAAATTTTGTGGCTGATTAGATGTTAACTTTAACCCTGTGACTAAAGAAACAATTACTTGCACTCGTTGTAATTTAGTATTAGGTTGAAAAGTATTGTCAGGAAAACCAGAAAGAAACTCGCCACGATAGGCATCTTGTATGACTTGATAAGCCCAAAAATCTTTAGCTACATCTTTAAAGTTAGGCGCAATTCGTTTAGCAGTAGGTTTAAATGCCCGCACTAATAAGGCTGCGTATTGTGCGCGAGTCATAGTATCATTGGGTTTAAAAGTACCATCAGGAAAGCCATTAATAGCCCCGATCGCTACTAATCCATTAATAAAAGATTCTGCCCAATGTCCACTAATATCAGTTAATTTTACTGTAGTTGGAGTTGGAGTTGGTGTAGGAGTTGGAGTTGGTGTAGGAGTTGGTGTTGGTGTTGGTGTTGGTGTGGGAGTTGGTGTTGGTGTAGGAGTTGGTGTAGGAGTTGGTGTTGGTGTAGGAGTTGGTGTGGGAGTTGGTGTTGGTGTAGGAGTTGGTGTTGGTGTGGGAGTTGGTGTAGGAGTTGGAGTTGGTGTAGGAGTTGGTGTAGGAGTTGGTGTAGGAGTTGGTGTAATGCCAAGATTAAAAGCACCTTTAACCTTAGAAGCAGTTAACTGATTACCAATAGCTTCTAAAGTAACAGAGGTAGCATTTTGCAAATCAAATTGTCCATTACTGCGAAAAATATTATTACCTGCTTCTTGAGGAGTACCCAAATCAGGCAAAGCAGTAATAATTATAGTAATACCATCATCAGTATTATTTTCCAATACATTTTGACGAATTACAGGTTTTGCGGAGCCACCAATAAGTATTCCAGAGCGATTTTGCAAAATTTGGTTATTGACAATTCGAGGTGCCGTATTATCCTTAACTGAAATACCGTAACCTGTCTTTTCAAAACGATTTCCTCGCACTTCTCCAGCCGCATTCCGTTCAAAAGCTAAACCATAGGAATCATTAGCAAGAAAAACATTATCTACAATAGTGGGATAGCAGGTATTTCCTGTAGCAAAAACACCTTCCCGTTTACATTGAGTGAAAGTATTATTAGCAACAGTAGGAGAAGTTCCTTCAATCCAAACTCCACTGCCTCTGGTATTGGGATTAGTAACAGTAACTCCCCGCAGTTGAGCAGCATCTTGTAAGAGAATAGTAATATTTTGGCCAGCAGCAGTAGGGCTAAGATAAATACCACCACCATTAATTAAAATGCCATTACCTTTGTTAGTTTCATTACCCGTGACTGTCACCCCAGAAGGAATAGTGAGGGGAAAAACTTCTCCACTAGCCGTATTATAAGTACCAGTGGCTAGTTGAATAATAGTACCAGATGTTGTTTGTTGTAGAGATCTGGTGATAGTTTTAAAAGGGGCAGATTGGCTACCTGTTGCTGTATCATTGCCAGTAGTGGGATTGACGTAAAATGTTTGAGTCATAGTATAATTTAGCGATCGAAAATAATAGTGTACTTTTGCGGAGAAAAAGTGCTATGGTTTATTTTAGCTTAACCGAGGGTTTAACCGAGAGTTTAACCGAGAGTCACTAAATAGGCTGATAAATTGTTAAAACTATATATATTTCCACATATTTAAAATGATAGAAGTCGAACACTTAACAAAAATTTACGGTGCCATTGCTGCTATTAATGATATTAGCTTTACCGTTGAACCCGGAGAAATTTTAGGATTTTTAGGACCAAATGGGGCAGGAAAAACTACCACCATGCGAATTTTAACTGGCTATTTACCGGCTTCGAGTGGCACAGCTAGAATAGCGGGGCATGATGTCCATGCTGATGCGATGACAGTGCGCCAAAGGATAGGATATTTACCAGAAAATCCGCCTTTATATCCAGATATGACAGTGGAAGGATTTTTAAATTTTGTCGCCCAATTAAAAGGAGTAAGTGCAGGCGATCGCCAAAAACAAATTCAATCGGCAATGGCACGTTGTAATTTACAAGAAAAGCGTAAAGTTTTAATTCGTAAACTTTCCAAAGGATTTAAACAAAGAGTTGGTATTGCCCAGGCGATCGTTCACGATCCACCGGTAATAATTTTAGATGAACCTACCGTTGGACTTGACCCCAGACAAATTATTGAAGTTCGGAATTTAATTAAAAGTTTGGCAGGCAATCATACTATTATTTTATCTACCCATATTTTACCAGAAGTAAGTATGACTTGTAGCCGTGTAGCCATTATTAATCGTGGGCAATTAGTAGCTACAAATAGTCCAGAAAAACTAATGACACAACTTATGGGTGGGGCGGGCTATGAAATAGAAATAGCAGGGGATATTGTGACTGCTCAAAATATTTTAGGAAATTTACCAGAAGTTATTTCTGTAGAATTAATACCAGAGACAAACTTAATAGAAAAATCTCCAGTAAATAATCGTCATCGGCTGCGTTTAGTATGCGATCGAGGTAGTGAAACCGCCCCAGAAATTGTAGCAGCAATGGTATCATCTGGACATAAATTATACGAAATTCGCCGCTATGGAGTTTCTTTAGAAGAAGTATTTTTACAGCTTACTACTCAAGAAATAACCGCAGAAAATCCCGAAAATTCGGAAGATAACAATAAAGAAAATTCACTAAACAATAACGACTCCCAAAATCCCCCAGAAACTTAATTATAATAAGTGCATCAGATAAAATATTTAATAGATATAATCTAATGGATATAATCAAGATATAAAATTTTAAGGCAGCTAAATAAAGAAGTGTAGGTAATTATGGAAAATAAATTATATAATTGAGCGAGAAACTATGAAAGATGACAAAATAATTATTTTCTATAACTGAAAATGTTATAATCTTAAATTAGACAAAGCAAAAATCAGCCATCGACTATTTTTTTGCCCAAAAGCGACAAATAACTTCAGTTTATACTTTAACTTATGAGAATAATTGCAGGCAACATTTTAGCCATTTACCGAAAAGAATTACATACATATTTTGCTTCCCCAACAGCAATGGCGATCGCCGGCATTTTTTGGCTATTATCAGGATTTTTTCTAGTCGCCTTACTGCTTGGACCATCAGGAATTTTAGCGCAAATAGCCCTCAGAGATCAAATGGGAATAAATCAGCCCCCCATTGATTTTGGCTATCAATTTCTGCAACTATTTTTAGTAGAATTAATCGCACCTTTATCCTTATTTATACTACCCATATTATCAATGGGATTATACGCAGAAGAAAGAAAAAGGGGAACTTTAGAATTATTAGCAACTTCACCTATTACTAACTGGGGTGTAGCAGTAGGAAAATTATTAGGAGTAGTTACCTTTTTCATCAGTTTAATTATGCCAGTTTTAGTAACAGAGGCGATCGCTTTTAAATCTGCCAGTCCGCCCATGCCTCCCCAAGTACCAATTATAGCCCATGTAGGATTAATTTTATTAGCGGCTAGTATTCTTTCCCTGGGAATGTTTATATCTTCTTTAACGGAAAGTACAATTTTAGCAGCTATTCTCACCTTTACTTTAGTAGTATTTCTTTGGATAATTGACGCGATCGCCAAAAACTTTACCGGGCCGATAGGAGAAATTTTAGGTCATCTTTCCTTATTAAAACATTATGCTAATTTAGTAAAAGGAGTAGTAGATAGTAGTAGTTTAATACTATTTGCTAGTTATATTATCTTAGGAATATATCTGACTGCTCAATCTATTGATGCTTTGAGATTTGGCCGTTCTTAATAGATAATTATAACATTAATTGTAGGGTGCGTCAGACGCAAGATTTAAACAAAAAAACATAAATTTAATTGCTGACACACCATCATCATTGTAATAATTGCGTAAAATATGTAAATATATATATAGGATTTGAAATATTAACAAATGAAAACCTTAAAAACTCCTAAACCCTGGAAAAAATATATAAATTATATATTATTTTTTATCGGCCCGTGTTTAATAATGGCGGGTTTAACAGTAGCAGTTATTTCTGGTAATTGGCAATACCAATCATTAAGCTTAGTAATTGCCGGTATAGTAGTCTTAGGTTTGTGGTTAATTTTATTAGGATATTTTGAAGAAGGTTTTTGGAAAAGACGCTCCACAGCCGCAGGTACTAATGCTATAACTGCTACTATATCTGTAGTAGTAATTTTAGGATTAATTAATTTTATTGCTGTTCGTTATCCCCTGCGTTTAGATGTCACAGAAAACCAACAGTTAACATTATCACCCCAAAGTATAGAATTAGTACAAAATTTACAAAAACCAGTAAAAGTATTAGTATTTCAATCTCCTGTTATTCCCCAATTTCAAGAAATTTTAGAAAATTACCGTCGTTGGAATCAAAATCAATTCAGTTTTGAGTTTATAGATCCTGATGCTGCCTTAGGTTTAACTAAAGAATTTGGAGTAAAAGATAGAGGAGATGTATTTTTTCAATACGGGGAAAAACGCTTATTTATTGGTAGTATTAAAACCCAGTTATTAACAGAAGCAAAGTTAACTAATGGGTTAGAAAAATTAATTAGCGATAAGCAAACAAAAGTATATTTTTTGCAAGGACATGGAGAAAAAAATTTAGAAGGCGAGGCAAGTTTATCATTAGCTGTAAATAGTCTAAGTCAAAAAAATTATACAGTAGAAACATTATCGTTAGCTGGTCAAAAAGAAATACCAACAGATGCGGCTGCTGTGATAATTGCTGGTCCTAAACAAAAATTATTTGAGGATGAAGTTAAGCTATTAAAAGATTATTTACAACGGGGGGGCGGGTTATTATTAATGATCGATCCAAATACTCAGCCCGGTTTAGATGATTTGTTCAAAGATTGGGGAGTAAAATTAGATAATACTATTGCGATCGATCCAGCTAGATTTGTAAAAGGTTTTGGACCTTCTGCCCCCCTAGTGATTGAATATGGCAATCATCCTATTACTCAAGCTTTTGGAAAAGAATATTCCCTGTATCCTTTAGCTAGACCGATCGAAATTACTCCTACTAAGGGTATTCAATCTAATACTTTATTATTAACTAGCCCGAAAAGTTGGGCAGAAAGTAATCAAAAAGAAGGACCTAATTGGAAATTCGATCCAGGAATCGATCGCCCTGGTCCATTACCTTTAGGAGTTGCTCTCACTAAAAATCTTAATCAAGACGACAAAAAAGAAGAAACAAAAGACCAGAAAAAAGACAAAAAAACAGATTCTCCAGCAGAGAAAACAGAAAATAAAAAAATAGATAATCCAGAAAATAAGGATAAAAAGACTACTGAAGAAGAAGACAATTCTACTGATACAGATTCAAATAATACAACAGATACAACAAATACAACAAATACAGAAAAAACTACAGCTTCACCTGCCCCAGAAGCGCCAAAAACGCCAACAAATAACACATCTGAGCAAGTATCAAAAGATAATAAATCAGATAATAAATCAGATAATAAATCTAGCAACAAAAAACCAGAGGCAAGATTAGTAATTATAGGTAATTCTATCTTTGCTACCGATGGATTTTTTGAAGGGAGATTAAATGGAGATGTATTTATTAATTCAGTTAATTGGTTAAGTCAAGAAGGCGATCGAGTCTTGTCAATTCGTCCCAAAGAAGCTAATAATCGTCGATTTAATATAACCGTCGAACAAGCCAGCCTATTATTTTGGAGTGCGATCGTGATTTTTCCAGCCATAGGCTTTACTTGGGCAACTATTTTGTGGTGGCGTCGTCGTTAAATTTTCAATATAATAGGGAATAACCGATAACTAGGTTAAACTACTAGACAAAGAAAAACCTGGAAAAAAAACAACCGGAAACTAAAAAGCGATCGCCAGCGTTTAATTACGCTTTATCGTTATGAATTCCGGCAAAGCTTAGGTCAAAATAAAAAACGGGAGATAAAATGAAAGATTCCTGGCGCAAAACATGGCTAAATCGGTCATCAAGAAAAAAAACCTCTGCTATTACCGGAGTCATTACCGCAGGGTGGATAATGGCATCTAGCATATTAAACCCCCTGCCAGGATTAGCAAATAGTTCTCAAAATATGAGCTATAGTGATTTACTGAAAAAAATAGAAGCTAATAAAATCAGCAACATAGAAATAGATCCATCCACCAGAATAGCAAGGGTAAAAATAAAAGAACAAAAAAACTATAAGGAGGTAGCTTTATTTGAACAATACACAGAACTTTTAGAAAAATTACGCGAAAAAAATCGCGTAGAAGAAAAAATTCAAGTTAGCATACAACCCTCAGCAGATAACGCGATCGTCTTACAATATTTGCTGAATTTTCTATTAATTATGTTTATCATAGCGGTGTTAATGATGATTGTACGCCGCTCTGCCAATGCTTCCAACCAAGCGATGAACTTTGGCAAATCCAGAGCAAGATTTCAAATGGAAGCAAAAACGGGAGTATTATTTGATGACGTAGCCGGAATAGAAGAAGCAAAAGAAGAATTACAAGAAGTAGTTGCTTTTTTAAAAAAACCAGAAAAATTTACCGCAATAGGCGCAAAAATTCCCGCAGGAGTATTATTAATTGGACCGCCAGGAACCGGAAAAACCTTACTAGCAAAAGCCATTGCGGGAGAAGCTGGAGTACCTTTTTTTAGTATTTCCGGGTCGGAATTTGTCGAAATGTTCGTGGGTGTTGGTGCTTCCCGCGTGCGAGATTTATTTCGTAAAGCTAAAGAAAATGCTCCCTGTATTATTTTTATCGATGAAATAGATGCTGTCGGTAGACAACGTGGTACAGGTATCGGCGGCGGTAATGATGAAAGAGAACAAACTCTGAATCAATTACTAACAGAAATGGATGGTTTTGAAGGTAATAGCGGTATAATAGTTATTGCTGCTACTAACCGTCCAGATGTATTAGATATGGCGTTATTACGTCCAGGGCGTTTTGATAGACAAGTAACAGTAGATTTACCAAGTTATAAAGGACGTTTGGGAATTTTACAAGTACACGCCCGCAATAAAAAATTAGAAGCTGATGTTTCCCTAGAAGCAATTTCTCGCCGCACTCCAGGGTTTTCTGGTGCAGATTTGGCTAACTTGATGAATGAAGCAGCTATTTTAACTGCTCGTCGTCGTAAAGATGCTATTGGGAATTTAGAAATTGACGACGCGATCGACCGAATTACCGTCGGATTAACTTTGACTCCCCTATTAGATAGTAAGAAAAAACGTTTGATAGCTTATCACGAAGTTGGGCACGCATTGTTAATGACGGTATTAAAAAATTCCGATCCATTGAATAAAGTTACAATTATTCCTCGATCGGGTGGTGTTGGCGGTTTTGCTCAACAAGTATTTAATGAAGAAATGGTGGATAGTGGACTGTATAGCCGAGGCTGGATAATCGACCAAATTACTATTTGTTTGGGAGGAAGAGCCGCCGAAGAAGAAGTTTTCGGTCATGCTGAAGTTACTCAAGGAGCTAGTAGTGATATTAAAGCTGTAGCTAATTTAGCTCGTGAAATGGTGACTCGTTACGGTATGTCGGATTTAGGGCCAGTTGCTTTGGAAGGTTCACCCCATGAAGTTTTTCTCGGTCGAGATTTAGGATCTAGATCGGAGTATTCTGAAGAAGTAGCAACAAAAATTGATAATCAAGTTCGAGCGATCGCCTTTCAATGTTATGATAAAGCTCGACAAATTATCCGAGAAAATCGCATCTTACTCGATCGTCTTGTAGACTTACTCCTAGAGCAAGAAACTATCGAAGGCGAGCAATTTCGACAAATCGTTTCTGAATATATCGAACTACCTGAAAAACAATTAACATCTAGTCATTCAGGATAGTTAATTTACTGATAAAATCCATAACATTTTAATTAAAAATTAGCAAGTTTTAATACCCTACTTTTTTAATAAGTTGGGTATTTTTTTTACATTTCCCTTTATCAATTAAAAATAAGCATGATGACGACATACACACCACACCAATAATTTCTGCCATCATGCCAGTTTTATTGTTATCTACTCGAAATTTTTCTATTGCCAGACTGTTCCATATACATTGCTTGTAAAACCGTAGCAGGATCTACCCATTGGCCACCATATTTTAAACCCCAATGGAGGTGAGGGCCAGTAGTGCGGCCAGTCATGCCAACCCGAGCAATTCTCGCCCCAGCCGGTACTATTTGGCCTTGCCAAATCACGAGGCCACCTGCCCGATCCATTAAATAATTTTTCCCTTGGGAACTACCTACTTCTCCGTTAACGTGGCAGTAGATATGTTCCCAGGAACCCGATTTAATAATTACCCCATTACCACAACGGCCATCAGAGAAAACTTCTACTACTTGACCTCCCCACCAATTGCGGATGTAGCTACCCAAAGGGGCGGCCAAATCTAACCCATAATGAAATTCCCCATAACCTCTAGGCCCAAAGGGAGATGTATATTCTTGAAAATTTTCTACTGGAAAAGAGGCATTTTGCCAAGTGCTGCCTGTAGATATTTGATTAACTTCATTTTCTTGAGCTATAGAAACTTGGGGCTGCAAGTTTATACCTATCATAGCTGTAAGAGTTATTACAGCAATCAGTACAAATTTACTAGAACGAGATAATTTTTTGGATGTCCCGATTGATAATAAAAATTTTCTTGTCATCTAATCAAACCTCGATCGCAGTACGGCAGTATCTTATCTCAGGTTGCTACATTTGCAAACCTGTCTATTAGCCAATAATTAATTTGTTACAAAATATAAATCAGACTCTTATAGAAAATCCTAAATAAAACCATAAAATCAGTAAAATTATCAAAAAATTTTGTAGTCCCACCAGGGAGATCGCTAATTATATCTAGTTTTCGCTGTATTTAACTGATTAAGTTGGTATGACCACAGCTTGTAACATAACTAAACTTTTTTCCCATTAATCCCCAATCATCCCAATATTTATTAATAATCCGTTATTTATGATACAAAATAACTGGTTAACTAAATAACAACATAATTAAATATATACATCATATTTAAATTTTATAAGATAATAATGAACAAATATTTATAGTAAAAATATTTTATACCACTTCCGTTTTGTCTGTTCCCTGGTGCAAATTTAGAAAACCAATATTATTAAATAATTTTTAAATAAGCGCTTTTTTGGTTAATATGGAAAAATCGTCAATCATTAATTTACTCATCAGGTTTTGCCAATGTTAGAAGAAATTTTGGGGTTTAAACTACCTATAGATGCTACTACAGTTGTCGGTGGTGGCTTTTGGTCGATCGCCCTATACTTAGGTTTATCCTCGATCGCAGATTGGATCGCCCAACAAATCCAGCGTTGGTTTAATTTCGCGGAAAGATCTCTTTACATATCCCTAGAAGAATACGAAAGAACTAAAATAGCTAGAGAAAATCAAAATGCTTTTTATGCTTCCCTCTTCAGTATTATACCCTTTTTTCTAGTAGGAATTTTTTTAGATATTGGCATAGAAATAAGTTTAGGGAGAAGCTGGGCAGTTAGCTTTGGTATTCTAGCTTGTGTCACTTGTGGTATATATGAATTAGGGAGAAGAACAGGAGAATATTAAATATTTATAGGCAATTATACCGTAGATTTTCAATGATTTTTCCCCATAATCATCACCAAAAATTATGAACTTTCCTGTTTATATATCAATAGGTAATTGGCATTTGCATCCCCATATTTTATTTGAAGCATTAGGCTACGCGATCGCCTTTCGTCTGCTTTTACTCAACTGTCGCCAAGATAACATACCATTTAATCAACGTAGTTCAGTAATGGTTGGGGGAATATTAGGCGCGATCGTTGGCGCAAAAATCCTGGTTTTACTCCAACACATTAACCTATTTTGGGAAAACTGGCAATACTTTCTATTACTACTCCTCCAAGGAAAAACCGTAGTAGGCGGCTTAATTGGTGGTTTAATTGGTGTCGAAATTACTAAAAAAATCATCGGTGTAAAACGTTCCACAGGAGATGCCTTTGTTTATCCTCTTTTAATTGGAACTGCTATCGGTAGAATTGGTTGTTTTCTCACAGGTTTAAACGATAAAACCTACGGAATTCCTACCAGCTTACCTTGGGGGATAAACTTCGGTGATGGAATTACTCGCCATCCCACCCAAATCTACGAAATTATCTTTATTATAATGTTAATTTTCTATCTAAATTTTCGCAATCAATATTACATCCGCGCCGGGGAATTATTCAGATTTTACATGATATCTTACTTAGGATTTCGCTTAATAATAGACTTTATTAAACCAGAATATCACCTATTATTAGGCTTAAGTGCCGTTCAACTAGCCTGTTTAATTTGCTTAATATATTATTTACCCCATATCCCAAATTTATTTAAGTTCCAAGACAAAAATACTCAAATTTACCTAGATAATCAAAAAGAATATCACAGTTGGGTTGAGGAACAAAACCCAAATAATCCCAAATTAAAAATATAAAATAATCAAAATGCAACTTTATTATGCCCACAAGAAATTATCTATTCTACGCCCTAACAAATAGTGTTTGTTCCCATTGTCTAATTAAAATAGAAGCTAAAATAATCTTTAAAGATAATAAAGTTTATCTAGTAAAACATTGCCCAACACATGGGCATCAAGAAGTTTTAATAGCTGATGATATTGAATATTATAAACAATGCCTGGAATTTATTAAGCCAGGAGATATGCCTTTAAAATTTAATACGCCAATTAAATACGGTTGTCCCTATGACTGTGGACTTTGCCCAGATCATGAACAACATAGTTGTTTAACTTTAATAGAAGTAAGCGATCGCTGTAATCTTTCCTGCCCAATTTGTTATGCTGATTCTGGAATAGAAGAAATTTCCACAAATCATATACCAAGACGCGATCGCACTTTAGCAGAAATAGAAAAAATGCTAGATGCAGTAGTAGCAAACGAAGGCGAACCCCAAATAATACAACTTAGTGGCGGGGAACCTACTATACATCCAGAATTTTTTCAAATTATGGATATGGTTAAAACTAAACCCATTAAGCATTTAATGATTAATACTAATGGAGTAAAAATCGCCCAAGATAAAAAATTTTGTCAACGACTTAGTGAATATAAACCCGGTATAGAAATTTATTTACAATTTGATAGCTTGGAAAAAGCAGCGTTGCAAGAATTACGCGGCGCAGACTTACGAGAAATTAGACAAAAAGCTATTGCTAATCTTAATGATTTTAATATTTCTACTACCTTGGTAGTTACTCTCAAAAAAGGTTTAAATGATGGGGAAATTGGTAAAATAATTGATTATGCTTTGCAACAAAAATCAGTGCGAGGTGTGACTTTTCAACCGATTCAAATCGCTGGACGTTTGCAAGGATTCGATCGAGAAAAAGATAGATACACTCTTACAGAAGTTAGGCGATCGATTTTACAACAAAGTAACTATTGTAAACCAGAGGATATTATACCAGTACCTTGCCATCCTGATTGTTTAGCAATGGCATATATGTTAAAAATTGATGGTAAAGTAATTCCTTTAACTGGATTATTACAACCCGATGCTTTAGTAAAGATTATGCCTAATAGCGTACTTTACGAACAAAACGAAGAATTAAAACGGCAAATTTTTGCCCTATTTTCTACCAGTCATTCTCCCCAGTCTTCCGCTATGTCTTTAAAACAATTACTATGTTGTTTACCTATGTTATCAGTACCAGAGGGTATTACCTACGAAAATGTGTTTCGGATAATGATAGTACAATTTTTAGATGCTTATAATTTTGATGTGCGATCGGTAAAGCGATCGTGTATTCATATAGTACACCCAGACGGGCGAATCATTCCCTTTGATACATTTAATATGTTTTATCGAGAAGGAAGTAATGGAAATTCCTTAGTTACAAATCGTTTATAGCCATAAATTCAATGTTTTTATTATCAAATCAACCCCAAAAATATGCAACAAAAAAATGAACAAGTAGGGATGATTTTAGGATTTTTTCTGTTAGCTGGTATGCACATATTAGCAGCAACTTTAATTTTTGGTATTTTATTATTTATCAGTATGGTGCAAACTCCTATAAGTACCGATTATAAATGGTTGCCCTTAATTTTGTTTCCCAGTTTGGGTATAGGGTTATTTCAGCTTATATATGTAATTCCTGTAGTTTTATGGTTAAGAAATAAAGAATACTGGGGTATGATGAAAGGAGTAATAATAGGTGCAGTTGTGACTGCTTTTTTAAATGGTGGATGTTGGTTACTGTTATTAGCATCAATGCCATAATTTTGGTTTGATTATAAATAGAAAAAATTTAAATTTTCTAGGATATTTGTGAGGAAATTTGAAACCTAATATTAGGAGAATTTTTATTAAAATTCCTCAAAATTATTAAAAATAGCGGTTTAGCTTGTCCCTGGTTTTTCGATCGCTTCTAAATAATTAGAAATTTGGGCTACTTAAATATGGCTATATTCCAGAAACTTTGTTAAACTGGAGAAATAAAGAATAAGCTTAAAATTTACTATTTTTTAGGTAAAAACTATGTTGAAGATATGGAAAAAATTTATCTATACTAGCGCCATAACTGCCCTAGTGACTGGGTATTGTTTCCCAGCTTACAGCCAAATAATTTTCAATCAACGTCGAGTTTATATACAAACCGATCGCCCTGCCGCTTCCTATATTTACGGTAGCCCTATTCCTACCCCTATATTAGTTAACCCTACTAATGGCTTACCGTCGGGAAGTTCCACTATTTATTATGATAATAATTATCCCATGAGAAATTATCCGAATAGGGTAATTTTAACTAATCCCAATTCTAGTAGATTAATTTATAATAATTCCACTCTAGTTAATCCGGTGATTATCCAAAATCCTAGTTATCCAAGGGGGTGGATAAGGCGATCGGAAATAATAAATAACTCTCCTAACTATCCTTATCCTTACCTTACACCAAATTCTCTTCAACAATATAATAGCAACGTAGAGATTAATATCTCACCCGGTTACTAAAATAAATTCTCAGAGGTTTATCTCCAGCTAGGGTTACGATTGATAACAATTTTTCGTTTATCTACCATTGTCATCATAGCCGCCATTTCTGGAGAAATTCGAGATTTTAAATTTAGTTCAGTAACAGCAGTATCAAAAGATTTACCACGAGTCATACGATAGCCTATTTCTTGTACTTCCGCCCAAGTTACATCGCTTTTAATATAAGCCTTGGCTATGGTATTTAATACCTCGTAATATCTATTCCCTTCCATTTCCGTCATCATGGCATGGGGAACTTGCAAAGATCGTTCAAAATCTTGATACCAAGTTTTGGGCTGGCGTTGTAAAACTTGATTGAATAAAATTCGATGGTCTCTATTACCTACAGCCTGATCGCTTTCACTAGAGACTATTAGCATCGGGGTACTAGGCCCTTGGTTAGCTTTAGTTAAAATGTCTCTTCCCATATTCAAAAACACTCGTAAAGATGGCAACAAGAACCCACCATAACCAAAAGGATCTCTACCAGGATTTGCAGGCCATTCAAAGTAAGAATTAGAGTTTCTGACTACTAAGTCTCTGATACCCGTTGCTGCACTTAAATAGGGTGCAAATAATAAGGTTTTTTCGATTTGTTGCGGACGTTCTAAAGATAGCCAGCCCGCCAAGGTACCGCCACCAGATAAGCCCCCAATTATGACTTTATCACCTAAATTTTGTGCTTTTTGTAGCCAATCTAAACCAAATTCTTGATAAACTTTGGCTTCAGTTGGTAGGGGAGAAGGTTTTTCTTTATTCCACTTACCGGCTTGTCCATGACCGGGCATGAGGGGAATTAAAACGTTATATCCTTCTGCGTAAAGGGATTGACCTAAAGGAATAAATTGATAGGGACAAGCAGTAAAACCGTGAAAAAATATAACTACTTTTTTGGTGGGTTTTGGTTGTAAAAAGAATTGCGATCGACAGGCATCACTACGGACTGGTAAAGCATCTTCGCGGTTTTTGGCATCGGCAATTATTTGCTTAGTCAAGCTATCATAATTGTCGGCAGAAATCACTAGAGAAGATCGATCGCTTTTTGGAACATTTACCGATGATAAATCAGCCGGTTGCTGAAGTTGAGCAATTAATAAATAGGAAAACAATTGTAGCATATTTGACCAATCCCAATCTAAGTAAGTGCTAAAATTTCCTGATAGGAAATATAACTACAATTAATCTCATTTTATCAAAAATTTAATAATTTTTAATAGTTAATTGATAAAAAAGGAGTCAAGAATTTAGGGATTAATAAGGAAGTATTAGATATTTTAACATAAATTCTCATTAAATTATAATAAGCGATCGGGTGTATTTGTGTAAAAAACTGTTGTGGCGCTGTCTTGGCCCCGACTAGGCACAAAAATTATAAATATTTATATAGTTTAAATATAGTTGTTACTGTCTATAATATGTATTCGATCGCCTGAATTTTATATATAGCATTCACTATTACGGTTAGAATTTCATTTAGCTTTCCTAATAAACTCCAACATTTACGATAGTTTAATAAAATAGTTTAAATAGTTGGGTTTCGCTATGCTCAACCCAACCTACTTTTTAAGTTATCTAGCCAGTTGCTATATATACTAACTCTTGGAAAATCTCCTTATTGAGAGTATCGATGGCGTATATTGTCGGAAGCCAATATCATAGAACCGATACCAGCATCACTAAATATCTCCAATAGTAGAGAGTGGGGAATACGACCATCAATAATATGAGCGGCATGGACTCCTTGGGCAAGACTACGAACGCAACAATTAACCTTGGGAATCATTCCACCAGAAACTATACCAGTTTCGATTAAATCTCGTGCTTCTGGTATAGTCATTTTAGTAATTAGCGTCGAGGAGTCTTTATAGTCTCGTAAAATTCCCGCAGTATCAGTGAGTAAAATTAGCTTTTCTGCTCCTAAAGCAGCAGCAATTTCCCCAGCAACGGTATCAGCATTAATATTATAAGCTTGACCGGTTTCGTCGGATGCTACGCTGGAAACTACAGGGATATAACCATTATTAACTAAGGACTGTAAAAGCTTGATATTTACGCTGCTGACTTCGCCAACAAAACCTATATCTTCTTGTCCTTCTGGGCGGGCTTTGATTAAATTACCGTCCTTACCGCAAATACCTACTGCTTGGCCGCCAGCCTGGTTAATTAAAGAGACTATTTCTTTATTAACTCGACCGACTAAAACCATTTCCACCACATCCATTGTCGGGGCATCTGTTACCCGTAGACCATTTTTAAATTGGGGTTCAATGCCAAGTTTATCTAACCAACTATTAATTTCCGGCCCGCCACCGTGAACTAACACTGGCCGCAGACCGACACAGGAGAGAAAGACAACATCACGGATAACTTTATCTTTGAGGTTGCTATCTTTCATGGCTGCACCACCATATTTAACTACTATGGTGCGACCGGCAAACTGTTGGATGTACGGTAATGCTTCACTGAGAACTCGAACACGATCGAGATCGGTTGTCTCGGAGTATTGGCTTTGGTTAATCATGGAGGTTGCCACGAGGCAAATTTAGAACTCAATGCAGTTTAATTAAAGATGATGATTTGTAACTATCTCAAAAAACACAGTTTTTATTTAAATACTATTAATTTGATGGTGCAGCAGCAGCGATGGGAGACTTGAGGGCTTTGGGAATTTCGGTTAAAACCAGGGTAGAAACTGCGGCGGGGGTTAATGAGGAATCGATCGCAATACGAAGATCTGCTTGGGCATAAAGTGGTTGTCTAGCTTGCAGAAGAGTTTGCAGTTTAGCTAAGGGGTTAGGGTCTTGTAACAGGGGACGGGTATTATCTTTAGCCAAACGAGCATAAAGTGTTTCTACGGGTAAGTCTAACCAAACAACAATGCCATGATGTAGACAGCCCCAATTTTCTCGGCGTAAGACTATCCC
>CAWUOF010000010.1:0-19894 GCA_963923765.1 uncultured bacterium
GCCAGGGAACACCTTTGTATGACCAAATCATGGTGCTATTAGGAACTGTTTTAGCTAAGTCCCAAGATTTTGCGGATAATGGTGTACCTGTACGGACTGTAACTCTAATTATTACTGATGGTGTTGATGAGCATTCGGTTCATGCTAATGCTAAAACGGTTAATGATTTAGTGCAGGATATGTTAAACAGCGAAAATCATATTATTGCGGCGATGGGAATTGATGATGGTACGACTAATTTTCGTCATGTGTTTCAGGAAATGGGTATTCGTGATGAGTGGATTTTAACTCCTAGTAATACTCAATCGGAAATTAGGAAAGCTTTTCTTATGTTTTCTCAGTCGGCAATTAGGGCAAGTCAAGGGTCAGCTAGTTTTCATCAGGCTGCTTTGGGAGGTTTTGGTGTTCCTTGAATAAGTTTGTATTATGATTAAAATAGGCGATCGCTTAAATATTAGGCGATCGCCTTTTCATCATTAACATAATATGACTCTACAATTATTACACCAATTATAGTAATTCTAAATTATTGCATTTCATAGATTTTGATTTCTGTATGAGGATTTTAGGTTTTTATATATTATTTGAGTACATATTTTAGGCATATACAAAAATATAATAATCATTATTACTATAATTGGTATTATTTAAGTGTTAGTAGAAACGGGAATATTGCTTTTACCGTAATTAAGGTAATCTAGGTTTTATTCCCTATTTTTTGCCTATTTTTCGATTTTTTGTTATTGGAGATACTAAAAATGATTCATCTAAGTACATCAGCGAGTAATGAAATTAAGCGGCTTTTGTCCAAACAGAAAACCCCAAATACATTATTTAGATTAGGAGTCGATCGAGGTGGGTGTGCGGATATGTACTACACAATGGCCCCAGAAGTCAATATCCAGCCCAACGACATAGTTTATGACTGTAAAGGTATTCGTATAGTAGTAGCAGAACAAAGTTGGGTCTATATACAAGGTATTACCATAGATTATTCAGAAGATTTAATGGGGGGAGGCTTTCGTTTTCAAAACCCCAACGCCAGCCAAACTTGCGGTTGTGGTAACTCATTTGTCCCGAATCCCGATTAAAAGTGGGCAACGATGGGACATAAAAATAAATTTACAGTAAAAAATTGACAGAAAACAGACCAAAGAGATATAGTAAGAGTTTGTTGAAAGTTGGAAAAAGCAAAAAAACTAGGCAGCTTAACTCATGCCCACCATTCAGCAGCTTATTCGTACAGAACGCGCCGCCGTCGAGAAAAAGACAAAATCGCCAGCATTAAAAAGCTGCCCCCAAAGGCGCGGTGTTTGTACCAGAGTTTATACAACAACTCCGAAAAAACCAAACTCTGCTCTCCGTAAAGTCGCGCGGGTCAGGCTAACATCAGGTTTTGAAGTCACAGCTTACATACCTGGAATTGGCCACAACCTGCAAGAACACTCCGTTGTAATGATTCGGGGCGGTCGTGTCAAAGATCTGCCTGGAGTCAGATACCACATTATTCGTGGAACATTAGATACAGCTGGAGTAAAAGATCGGCGTCAAGGGCGATCGAAATACGGAGCCAAACGGCCCAAATCATAAAGGTAAAAGTGTCTTATTTTTAATAAGGCACTAACACCTAAAAATTACCCATTCTTAATTAACAATTACCCAATTTTGTGAAACAAATATGTCTCGTCGCGGTGTAGTAAAAAAACGTCCAGTTCCTCCCGATCCTCAATACAATAGCTGCCTTGTTTCTATGATGGTGCGGCGAGTAATGAAGAGAGGGAAAAAATCAGTAGCCAATAGAATTGTTTATGATGCATTAAAAACAATTCAAGAAAGAACAGGGACAGAACCGCTGGAGATCTTTGAAAAAGCAGTTCGGAATGCCACACCGTTAGTAGAAGTCAAAGCCAGACGAGTTGGCGGTGCCACCTATCAGGTACCAATGGAAGTACGTTCTGATCGCGGTATCACATTAGCATTGCGCTGGTTAATACAATATTCTAGGTCTCGATCGGGCCGAAGCATGGCCATTAAATTAGCCAATGAATTAATGGATGCAGCAAACGAAACAGGCAATGCCATTCGGAAGCGGGAAGAAACTCACAAGATGGCCGAAGCCAACAAAGCTTTTGCCCACTATCGGTATTAAGTAACCGGGCATTTTTTCAAGATTGGCAGCAAATATGTGAACAAATTTTGCAAAAAATATTAGAATGTAACAAGAATAGCATTATCCACGAGGCAGCTTCTGATTGTGGAAGCAAGATAAGAAGCAAAATCGTGGATTAAGCCGTCATGGGACATATTTGGTATTCAAAATGTCTTGGATTAAATGCTAAAGAGTGGGTATGGTGTTGTACCCAGTCAGGGAGAGAAAGAGGGCTGATTTAAAAAAAGCTGGTAAGAAAAAACTTACCGCTCCTGAGAATGGCACTGCTAATACAGAACCTTGACAAAGTATGTTGCTGGAAGAAGTAATATAAAAAACTTCTATCACTAGATTCACAACATCAAATATTAAATATAAATAGTTACGGCCAAAAAACGATAAGGAGGTAGCTGTGGCACGTACCGTCCCGCTAGAGAAAGTACGAAATATAGGAATTGCTGCCCATATAGATGCAGGCAAGACAACAACAACTGAGCGAATTTTGTTTTATTCGGGCATAATTCACAAAGTTGGCGAAGTTCACGAAGGAACGGCTGTAACCGACTGGATGGAACAGGAGCGGGAACGGGGAATTACCATTACTGCTGCTGCTATTAGTACATCTTGGCAAGATCATCAAATAAACATTATTGACACCCCAGGTCACGTAGACTTCACGATCGAAGTTGAGCGATCGATGCGAGTATTAGATGGTGTAATAGCCGTATTTTGTTCTGTAGGTGGTGTACAACCTCAGTCAGAAACAGTATGGCGGCAAGCAGATCGCTATACAGTGCCTCGAATTGCCTTTATAAACAAGATGGATCGCACAGGAGCGAACTTCTATAAAGTGCATGAGCAGATGCGCGATCGCCTGCGAGCAAACGCCATAGCTATTCAACTGCCAATCGGAAGTGAAGCAAACTTCCAGGGAATAGTTGACTTAGTGAAAATGTCTGCATACATTTACACCAACGACCAAGGTACAGATATTCAAGAGACAGAAATACCAGCCGAACTACAAGAACAGGCAGAAGAATACCGGATTAAACTGATAGAAGCAGTATCAGAAACAGACGATGATCTGATGCATAAGTACTTCGAGGGAGAAGAACTTACAGAAGCAGAAATTCGTACTGCTCTGCGGAAAGGGACAATTGCGGGAACGATCGTACCCGTACTATGTGGTTCAGCCTTTAAAAATAAAGGTGTACAGTTAATGCTGGATGCAGTGGTAGATTACCTACCAGCACCCATAGATGTACCACCAATTCAAGGCACATTGCCTAGTGGCGAAACAGTAGAACGTCGATCAGATGATAACCAACCGTTAGCGGCTCTAGCATTTAAAATTATGGCTGATCCCTACGGTCGTCTTACCTTCGTTCGAGTTTATTCTGGAGTCTTGAAAAAAGGTAGCTACGTTCTGAACGCCACCAAAAATAAAAAAGAACGTATTTCTCGTCTAGTGCTGATGAAAGCAGATGAAAGACAAGATGTGGAAGAACTACGGGCAGGAGACTTAGGAGCAGCATTAGGACTAAAAGACACCTTAACCGGTGACACATTATGTGATGATACAGCACCAGTAATTCTGGAATCACTATTCATTCCTGAGCCTGTAATTTCCGTAGCAGTAGAACCGAAGACAAAACAAGACATGGAGAAACTATCCAAAGCGCTCCAGTCTTTGTCAGAGGAAGATCCCACATTCCGAGTCAGCATAGATCCCGAAACTAGCCAAACAGTAATTGCTGGGATGGGAGAATTACACCTAGAAATTCTAGTAGATAGAATGCTACGAGAATTCAAAGTAGAAGCCAACGTGGGAGCACCCCAGGTAGCTTACCGAGAAACTATTCGTAAAGCTGTCACCAGAGTAGAAGGAAAATTCATCCGTCAAAGTGGTGGTAAAGGTCAATACGGTCACGTAGTAATTGATTTAGAACCTGGGGAACCAGGAACTGGCTTTGAATTTGTTTCCAAGATAGTCGGTGGTACTGTACCTAAAGAGTATATCAACCCTGCCGAACAGGGAATGAAAGAATGTTGTGAATCCGGTGTATTAGCTGGATATCCACTCATTGATGTTAAAGCTACTTTAGTAGATGGTTCTTACCATGATGTAGACTCATCAGAAATGGCCTTCAAAATAGCTGGTTCAATGGCAATGAAAGAAGCAGTAGCGAAAGCTTCACCAGTGTTATTAGAACCTATGATGAAGGTAGAAGTGGAAGTACCTGATGACTATATTGGTACTGTTATTGGCGATCTAAACTCCCGTCGGGGGCAGATAGAAGGCCAAAGTACTGAGCAAAAAATAGCGAAAGTGACATCCAAAGTCCCCCTAGCAGAAATGTTTGGTTATGCCACAGATATTCGGTCAAAAACCCAAGGCCGAGGTATCTTTACGATGGAGTTTAGCCACTACGAAGAGGTGCCTCGCAACGTGGCTGAAGCTATCATCGCGAAAAATAAAGGGAACGCATAAGAATTTTGGATATTAGATTTTAGATTTTGGATAATTTTCAACATCCAAAGTCTAAAATTTAAAATCTAAAACAAAAGAAAAAGGAAGAAATAATACATGGCACGCGAAAAATTTACACGGGATTTGCCCCACGTTAATATCGGTACGATCGGGCACGTTGATCACGGCAAAACAACTCTAACTGCTGCTATTACCATGACTTTGGCAGCGTTAGGTCAGGCAAAAGCCAAAAAATATGATGAAATTGATGCTGCGCCGGAAGAAAAAGCCCGGGGTATTACGATTAATACCGCTCACGTTGAGTATCAAACAGAAAATCGTCACTATGCTCACGTAGACTGTCCAGGTCACGCTGACTATGTGAAAAACATGATCACCGGGGCGGCACAAATGGATGGTGGCATTCTCGTGGTTTCAGCCGCAGATGGTCCGATGCCCCAAACTCGTGAACATATTCTGTTGGCCAGACAGGTGGGCGTACCTAGCTTGGTGGTCTTCCTTAACAAAGAAGATATGGTAGATGATGCCGAACTACTGGAATTAGTAGAACTAGAAGTACGAGAACTGCTAAGTTCCTACGATTTCCCTGGAGATGATATTCCCATCATCACTGGCTCGGCCCTGAAAGCTCTGGAAGCTATGACTAGCAATCCCAAGGTGAAAAAGGGTGAAAATCAGTGGGTAGATAAAATTTACGCGCTGATGGATGCCGTAGATGCCTCTATTCCTACCCCAGAACGGGATGTGGATAAACCCTTCCTCATGGCTGTGGAAGACGTATTTACCATTACTGGTCGGGGTACTGTTGCCACTGGTCGGATTGAACGGGGTAAAGTGAAAATCAACGATAAAGTTGAGCTTGTCGGTCTGAAACCAACTCGTGAAACAGTGGTGACAGGGATTGAAATGTTTAAGAAAAGCTTGGAAGAAGGCCAAGCTGGGGATAATGCGGGGATCTTGCTTCGCGGTATCCAAAAAACTGATGTAGAACGGGGAATGGTAATTGCCCAGCCCAAATCTATTACCCCTCACACTCAGTTTGAAGGTGAAGTTTATGTGCTGACTGATAAAGAAGGCGGTCGCAAAACACCGTTTTTCTCTGGCTATCGCCCTCAGTTCTATGTGCGGACAACCGACGTAACTGGGACGATTACAACCTTTACTTCCGATGCAGGTGCGGCTGTTGAAATGGTGATGCCAGGAGACCGGATTAAAATGACTGTAGAGTTAATTAATCCGATCGCTATTGAACAAGGTATGCGTTTTGCTATCCGTGAAGGTGGTCGCACCATCGGTTCTGGCGTTGTTTCCAAAATCCTCAAGTAGAATTCTTGCTTAAGAATTGGGAGCCAAGATAAAATCAGCATTTTATGACAAAAAGCTGAAAGGCTCCTAATTCTTTGTGCTGGATTTCTTAAAAATTTGAGAAGATTTAGTACGCTGATTTGTCAATACTCTTAAAATCAAAAAGCTTGTCTTTTTGATGCAAGTAAAAAAGCTCAAAAATTCCTTCACTTTTATGGTGTGGAATTGTCAAAACCCAAATAGAACCTAGAAAATTAAAGTTAAAATGGCCACATTAGCCCAGCAAAAAATTCGTATTCGTCTAAAAGCTTTCGATCGCCGTCTACTTGATACTTCCTGCGAAAAGATTGTAGACACAGCCAATCGCACTAACGCTACAGCTATTGGTCCGATTCCTCTACCAACTAAACGCCGGATTTATTGTTTGTTGCGTTCTCCCCACGTTGACAAAGATTCCCGCGAACATTTTGAAACTCGTACCCATCGTCGAATTATCGATATTTATCAGCCTTCCTCTAAGACAATTGATGCCTTGATGAAGTTGGATTTACCAGCAGGCGTGGATATTGAAGTTAAACTTTAAGCATTCTAAAATAATTAATGGCTTTTCCGTTTGAATACTAAATACTAATGTTATTTCTCGGTGGCTTGTAGCTAAAAGCTAATGGATATTAAATAATAGAAATTAGCAAGGGATAAAACATCAAGGCAGTAATTAAGCGGAGAAAGTTGCCCAGGGCGATCGCTTGCTAATTGACCCTCGGTAAATTGTCAGCCCTTCAGAATTGACTGAAGGGCTTGGTTGCTATTATTAAATATGCTATTATTAAATTATTTATAATAATATCTATATATCATCCAAAAATTATCTAGTTTTCCCTGTTGTTTTGCCTGCTAAGGAGTGTCCTGATTTCTATTTAATGGGAACAGTAGAACATAAAACACCAGGTTGTGGTTAAGATGAATACAGAAAAGCTCCCTTGATTATCTACCAGCCTTATTAAGTTAGCATCCCATGACATCTGAAGTTTTAGTCGAAAAGAAAAAACTGGCAAAACCGCCCCTCGATATTCATCATCTTGGCGATCGAGTATTGCGTCAACCTTCTAAAAGAGTTGCCCAAGTCAATCGAGAAATCCGCCAACTGGTAAAAGAAATGCTGCAAACTATGTATAGTGCTGATGGTATTGGTTTAGCAGCCCCCCAAATTGGCATTCACAAACAGTTAATTATTGTAGACTGTGAACCGGATAATTCGGCTACTCCTCCCGTAATATTAATTAACCCAGTAATTAAAGAATACAGTAATGATCTTTGTGTCGTTCAAGAAGGTTGTTTGAGTATTCCCGGTGTTTACCTAGATGTGAAACGCCCGGAAATGATAGCAGTTACCTATAAAGATGAACAAGGACGACCCCAAAACCTAATAGCTACAGGTTTATTATCTCGCGCCATTCAGCATGAAATGGATCATCTTAATGGTGTATTATTTGTCGATCGAGTTGAAAATACCCTAGCACTAACTGAAGAGTTGACAAAAAACGGATTTTCTGCTAATGCAGTTAAACCAGTAGCTTAATTAGCTAAATTAATATTAGATTTTTTGCCTAGTGAGGGTACAGCCAGAAATCTTGTCTCTGTGTCCTCACTTTTGCTATCTTACTTTTATTTTTTCCTATTTTTCCAGTTGGATTTTTTCTTGTTCTCTAATATTAGCCATTAAAACAGCAATTTTTTCTAATAAATCTTGGGGTTTCATGGGTTGTAGTAAATAATCATCTGCACCAATAATTTGATAATTATCTACTTGTTCAGCAGTAGCATTAACTATAGCTAAAACTTTGATATTAGAAAACATGGAAGATTGACGTAAATTATTAATTAACTTATGACAATCTATATCAGGTAACTGCATACTTACAATTGCCACTTTAGGTTGTAAAATATGAATTTGCTTTAAAGCCGTAGAACCTTCAATCATCCAAATAATTTGATAGCCAGCAGTAGTCAATAAATCACAAATCACCCAAGCATTTTCTTCCTGATCTTCTATTAAAATAATAATTCCTGGTGGTTCGACATTATTATATTCAATCGAGGTATTTTCTGTATTTTCACCATCAGGAACTAACTGGTGATTTGGCAAACAAACAGTAAAAGTAGAACCAACATCAACAACTGAATCTACCTCAATCCAACCGCGATGTAATTCGATTAATTGTTTAGTTAATGCTAATCCTAAACCGGTTCCTTCATACCGGCGTTTGTAATTCATTTCTAACTGTTGGAATTTTTGAAAAAGTAAAGATAACTGATGTTCAGGAATACCAATACCACTATCTTCTACTTGAAAAACTGCGGCATTATTTTCTACCCAAACTCGTAATAATACCTTACCACCTTCTGGCGTAAATTTTACCGCATTACTTAAAAGATTAAATAAAATCTGTTTAACTCGACGCTGATCGGCAACAAATTTATCTTTTTCAGGAGATACTTGTATATCTAATTCTAATTTTACCCCAGCAGTAGCAGCTTTATTTTTCAGAGTTTGCAGACTTTGGGCGGCGAGTTTAGAGAGAGAAAACTCAGTCATATTTAATACTGCTTTTCCTGCCTCAACTTGCGATAATTCTAGGATATCGTTAATCATGGCTAACAAATGATCGCCGCTATCGTGAATAGTTTGTAAATAATTCCGTTGCTTTTGACTAAGTTGACCAAAAGACCAACGTAATAGCGTCGCTGACATACCTATAACACAAGTTAGGGGGGTGCGTAATTCGTGACTGATAGTAGAGAGAAATTCACTTTTAGCCATGCTTGCGGCTTGGGCACCCAATAAGGCATCATGTAAATCTTGGGTACGTTCAATAACTCTTTGTTCTAGGGTTTGTTTTTGTTGTTGTAATTTAGCATATAGTTGAGCTTGATTAATGGCAATAGCTAAATGGGCGGCTATTTGTTGCAAAAATATTTTTTCGCTTTCTTGCCATTTTCGAGGTAAAAAACATTGGTGAGCAATTAATAATCCCCAAATTTTTCCTGATACTATTATTGGTGAGATTATTTTAGATCTTACTTGATGCTGGCGTAAAAATTCTAGGAGACAATTGGAGAATTTGTAGGCTATTTCTACATCTTCTATGGCTATTGTTAAGCCTTGGCTATATTTTTCTTGACAGCTAGGTATATTTAAAAAACAGGTGCTATTTTCAGTTAAATTTAAAACCGAGGGAATTAAATCAGATGCTTTAGATTCATAAGTAATCGAAGCATTTTGATCATTGAATGATAAATCAATGAAAGTATGAGCATCAATAATATTATCGTTAGCAATATTATTAGTTAATATTAGGTTTGGTTGATTAATTAATTTAATTTCACTATTATTGTTAATATTAATTAAATCTGGAGACGAGTTGTGATTATGATTTATCGATCGCTCAAATTGATAAATTATTAATCTGTCTACCTTTAAAAATTTGCGGACTTGTTGTACTGCTGTTTCTAAAATTATTGGTAATTCTAAGCTTTGCCGAATTTGGGTAATTACTTGATTAAGTAGTCTTTCTTGCTCGATTTGTTGACGGAGAGATTCTTCCATCTGCCGATCGACTAACCTATTTAAATCAATATTATCAGGCATTAGTTTTTGCTCCCAATAGGAGGAAGATAAAATTTCAATTAAGGCAAAGGTAAAATTACTTTGGATACTAGGGTCATTAGGCTGCAAAACTAATATTGCCTGTTCCAAAATTTTTTGTGTAGCTGGTTGATTTTTAAGTAGATTACATAAATAATTAAGCTGACAGGCGATCGCCTCCGGATCGAAAGTTAGCGCCGTCTGCAACATAGATAAATTTTTATAAATATTAGGGTTATTTTTAGCCTCAGAATTTAAAATATTCTCGGTTTCTCGCTGATTTTGCCGTCGAGATTTATCTGATTTATTTGGTTTTTCTTGTATTGGCTGACTAGCATTTATTTCTGCTGCTATAGCAGGCAAAGAAACATCATTTTTAGCTGACTGTAGATTAGTTCCTATCAGTAATGCGCTAAATTGACGTGATACTAACACCATAAATTTTTGTCCTGCTAATTCCTGGGGAATTGCTTCACAGGAAAATAAATCTTCTGTGATTAATAATGCCCCTAAATTTGCGGCCATATCTCGCCACAAATCCCGTAGACGCTCAAAAATATTAAGCGGCAGCAATTTATAAGGAATAAGAGATGTTTGAAAAACAGGCATTTACTCAGGTTAATTTTTCAGAAATCTGTGATAGTTTTAGTTAGTTTAGGTAGGAAATGAATGCTATTTAAGCGTACATTTTAACCATATAAAATAGCCTAATTTGTGGTGATAAAAATTATGGGAAAATAGAGCAGTCTCTATATAAAAAGCTGATAAGCAGCATTGCCCAATAGCTAGGATCAATTTCTTGTATCTCTTTTTTTTCTTAGCCATAACAGCTTTTCCCCAAAAATTTGCCCCACAAGGGCTGGATGGGCAAAATAAGATGATCCCCTTTTTGGTTATCACCTATAATTGACGTTAACACTTCTTGTGGTAATCAGAAGTTAAAAAAACCTAATACCTTAATAACTTGCTGAAATCTAAGAGTAATAAGGATATGGGAAAGTAAAATTTCGGCATAAAAGGAGAAAAAATGCATCGTCTGGCCGCTACTCCTGGAGGTTGGAATCCGCAAGCAGAAGGAGTTATTATACTAAAGCAAAATCCTGCTCCCCTCGTTTGTCTCACTGCTGCTGATACAGATATTCAAACGCTGGCGGCTGCTTTGCCAAAATTACCAAATTCTTTAAGATGCCTGCGAGTGGCCAATCTTTTGCATTTACAACAGCAAATAACTGTTGATACTTACGCTGAAGAAGTTTTAGCTTTTGCCAAGGTAATTATTTTAAGGTTATTAGGAGGTAGGTCTTATTGGTCTTATGGATTAGAAGTAGTTCAAAATACCGTACAACAAACTGGCGCCGAGTTAATTGTGCTTCCTGGTGACGATCGCCCTGATCCGGATTTAATTAGTCAATCTACTATTTCTCTGTCTAATGTTAATCACTTATGGCGATATTTTACAGAAGGCGGAGTAGAAAATTTTGTTAATGCCTTAAAATTTGTCGGTGATGTGTGCCTGGGACATACTCACAATCCTCCTCCACCCCAATTAGTGCCGCGAGTTGGGTTATATTCAGGAAAAAAAGAGATAAATAATGATAATTTCCCAAAAGTAGGTATTTTATTTTATCGCGCTCATTATTTATCTGGAAATACTGCCCCTATTGATGCTTTGTGCGAAGCTTTACAACGACGTTATTTAACTCCTGTGCCTGTTTTTGTGTCTTCGCCGCGCGATCGAGAAATACAAGCAGAAGTTAGCCAATATTTTCAGCCTATTAATGATAAACCTATTCAAATTCTACTTAATACCACCAGTTTTGCCATTAAAAATGAAAAATTAAAAATTAACTCTAAACTTGATAATATTAAAGATGAAGAATTTATTTTTAATTGTGATGTACCTGTATTACAAGTAATTTGTAGTAGTAACACAGCCGAACAATGGTTATCTAATTTTACAGGACTTTCACCACGAGATTTAGCGATGAATGTAGCTTTACCAGAAATAGATGGGCGTATTATTACTCGTGCTATTTCTTTTAAAGCTGTACAAACTTGGCAAGATGAATTAGAAACAGATGTAGTAATTTATGAACCGATCGCCGATCGCATAGAATTTGTTGCTGATTTAGCGGCTAACTGGATAATTTTACGACAAACTCCCCCAGAAAAACGTCGTATAGCTTTAATTTTAGCTAATTATCCCTGTCGAGATGGTCGTTTAGCTAATGGTGTAGGGTTAGATACTCCAGCTAGTTGTATTGAAATTTTAAAAGCTTTACAACAAGCTGGTTATCTATTGGAAAATATCCCCACAACAACGGAAGAATTAATTACGCTTTTAACTACTGGAATAACCAATGATCCAGAAGCTCAATATTTGCGATCGGTACGACAATTTTTATCAGCAAAAGAATATCAAAAATATTTCTCTAGTTTACCAATAGAAGTACAACAGGCAATAGGCGATCGCTGGCAATACCCCCCAGAAAATCTCCCAGAAAATCTAGCAGAAAACCCTCAAATACCTATTTCCGGTATCTCATTAGGTAACATTTTTGTCGGCATTCAACCCAGCCGAGGTTATGATATAGATCCTAGCTTAAATTATCACGCTCCCGACTTAGAACCTACCCATAATTACTTAGCTTTTTATTACTGGTTACGACAACATTTCCAAGCTCACGCTATAGTACATATAGGTAAACATGGAAATTTAGAATGGTTGCCCGGTAAAAGCGTAGCTTTATCCCAGGTATGTTATCCAGAAATAGCATTAGGCGCAATGCCTCATTTTTACCCATTTATTGTTAACGATCCGGGGGAAGGTTCCCAAGCTAAACGTCGCGCCCAAGCAGTAATTATCGACCATCTCACACCCCCCATGACTCGCGCCGAATTATATGGTCCTTTACAACAATTAGAAACTTTAATAGATGAATATTACGAAGCCCAAAATTTAGACCCCAGTAGATTAACCATAATTAAAGAGCGTATTTACCAGCTAGTTTTACAAGAAAATATTGAGAAAGATTTAGGAATAGAGAATAATTCCGCCATAATTATTAACTCTCTTGATACTTATCTTTGTGAATTAAAAGAAGCACAAATTCGCGATGGTTTGCATATATTTGGTAAATGTCCAGAAGGTAGACAATTGCGAGATTTAATTATATCCATTGCCCGTCATCCTGGCCAAAATCGTTTAGGGTTAACTCGTGCCTTAGCTAAAGATAAAGGTTTAGATTTCGATCCCCTGACAAGTACTAATAATTTAGTAGCAGAATTAGAAAATCAAGCGGCAGAATTAGTAGAAAATATTATAAATAATAACAATAAATTATTAAATCTAAATTTACCTTATACTCAACTAGAATTAACCTGGATAAAAGACTATCTTTTTCCAGCTTTGCAACAAACTACAGCAGAAATAACTAATCTTTTGCGTGGGTTAGATGGTCGTTTTGTTCCTAGTGGGCCAGCAGGGGCACCAACGCGGGGGCGTCCTGATGTTTTGCCGACGGGAGTTAATTTTTATTCGGTAGATATTCGGGCATTACCCACAGAAACAGCCTGGATGGTGGGAAAAAAGGCGGCAGAGGCTTTAATTGAGCGCTACACGCAGGAAAATGGGGAGTATCCTAAAACGCTAGGTTTATCGGTGTGGGGCACTTCTACCATGCGGACAGGGGGAGATGATATTGCCGAAGCTTTGGCTTTGCTGGGTGTGCAGCCAGTGTGGGATGGTCCATCACGGCGAGTAGTAGATTTTGAAATTGTGCCCATATCAGTTTTAGGGCGACCTCGTGTAGATGTAACGTTACGAATTTCTGGTTTTTTTCGAGATGCTTTTAGTAATTTAATTGATTTGTTTGATGCGGCAGTGCAAGCAGTAGCGGAGTTATCAGAAACTCCTGAAGATAACCCATTAGCTAACCAGGTAAAAAAAGAGATAGAAATATGGTCAAATTTGGGTTTAAGTAAATCAGAAGCGAAAATGCGATCGCGCTATCGGATTTTTGGTTCTAAACCAGGGGCTTATGGGGCTGGCTTACAAGGTTTAATTGAAGCGCAAAATTGGCATGATGATGCTGATTTAGCTAGGGCTTATATTAATTGGAGCAGTTATGCTTATACTAGAAATAATTTAGGTAAATCAGCCCCAGAAGCTTTTCAGCAACGTTTACAGGAAATGCAAATAGTTTTACATAATCAAGATAACCGAGAACATGATTTACTAGACTCGGATGATTATTATCAGTTTCAAGGAGGTTTAACGGTAGCAGTTAGGGCAATAACTGGCAAAAATCCGGTTACTTATTTTGGTGATAATTCTATGCCAGAAAATCCTAAAGTTAGACATTTACGGGAGGAAATTGCTAGGGTATATCGTGCCCGTGTAGTTAATCCAAAATGGATTGATGGGGTGATGCGTCATGGCTATAAAGGTGCTTTTGAAATGGCGGCAACAATTGATTATTTATTTGCCTATAATGCTACAGCCCATTGTGTAGAAGATTTTATGTATGTGGGAGTTGCTAATGCTTTTATTTTTGATAATAAAGTACAGGATTTTATTAGAGAAAAAAATCCTTGGGCGTTGCGAGATATGGCAGAAAGATTGTTAGAAGCGCATCAGCGTGGCTTGTGGCAAACAGTAGATAAGAATATGTTAGAAAGTTTAAGGGCGATCGTCCATGAAGCAGAGGCAGTAATTGAAGGGGCGATCGGCTAATGAAATTAGATGGTTTCTTGCAATATTTAATCGCTATACTAAAATTAGTATAGTAGATTAGACCTCTTGCGAAAATAATATGTCATACTGAGCGAAACGCAGTGTAGCGAAGTATCTTGGATATTCTTCGCTGTCGCTCAGAATGACAGAATTTCGTACTTTCGCAAAAGGTCTATTAATTAAAGTAAAGCAAAATCCAACAAATTCCAATTACTTTTCTATCCACATCAAAAATCTTACCATCCTATAAATTTTCCCAAAAAATATTATGAAATCTCCCCATAGTAAAATTTCCCAAGAAACCTGGATTGTTTGCTTTATAGGTTACTTTATGATTCTTTTAACAATTATGTTATTAGCTGACTTAGGAATGTTACCGTTTCAAGATATTCTATCTAAAATTCCTTATCAGGATAAAATCGGGCATATTATCTTATATGGTATAGCTTCTTTTCTTTGCCATCGCGCTACAGCTAAAAAAATGATGGCTATTTTCCATTATCCAATTCCCCTGGGACCATTTATTTTTAGTATATTTACCATAGCTGAAGAAATGCTGCAAGCAATTTTACCCCATCGTACTGCTAGTGTAGAAGATTTATTGTGTAGTATGTTGGGAATTATACTTTTTTATTGGGTAGGAGAAATTTGGGATGTTAAAAACAATACCAAATTTTAATAATTATTATTAGGCATTGGTAATGGTAAAAATTAGGGTGGATTTCAAAGTAAACAAAAGTAAACAACTGTTGTTGTGCTTTATGGCTTTTATTGGAATATGAATAATAATTATAGATATTTACTCGTATTAAAATAATGTTTTTTTTATTACAAAAATGATATGCACCCAAAGATTATCATTTTTATCTCTTTAGTACAAATTATATTAATTAAGTTGCGCCACAAATATATTAATCTCATATTTAATTTATCTTCATAGTAAATTAGTCTAAATACTTCATATTTTTTGAACAAATTTAATAAAATATTAAGTTGTATTAAGTAATCATTAAAGTTTTTACTAATCAAAATAACAGGCAAGATTTCTGGTAATTTCTGTGTATTAAACTACTATAAAATTTTTTAATTTTTAATATATATAAAATTGCCATAAAACTTAAATATGCCTGGTGCTTGCTATAACTCAATCGATCGCATTCTGTAACATTACAATAGCGGTGAATTGCCATGACTTGTCTAAAAGAAAGATTTGGACCAACTAAACACGAAGTTTGGCAGCAGTTTTGTAGTGAAATAGCTTCCGATATAGTGCAATGCTATATATGGCAGGGGGAAAAATTAGTAATTAAGCAAAACCAATGGATGATCATTCTCGATACCTATAATCGCCAATTAGCTACTCACAATGGTATCGTTAACTACACCTATACTCGAATTAGTTCTCCCTATACAAATCCCGATGAATTTCATTTTGCCATATATCGAAAAGGTTTATATAAAAACTTGGGGAAATTTTTCGGTATGGAAAATATCCGCTTAGGCAATGCTTGGCTAGATGAGCATTTTAGTATAGAAACCAATAATTATCACAAAGCTAGACAATTATTTGCTAATCCAAAAATTATCAAACTGATGCAGTTACAAACTACTTCTCATTGGTATTCTAAAAATGATGAGGGCTGGTTTGGTACTTGTTTTGCAGAAGGTATTGATGAATTATATTTTCAAACACATGGTATTATTAAAAATGTGGAAAGATTGAAAGCCTTGTTTGAGTTATTTGCTCAAACATTAAATTATATTTCTCATGGGGAGTCATTAAAAAAAGAAATAAATCGAGTAGTTGTGGGGAAAAATTGTTAATTTTATAGTGAATTGCCAATATAGTAGGTGATTTTCTAAAATTTGTTAATAATAACTCTCCTTCCTGTAAATCAGCAACATCAACTACTCAAAATCTATTAATTATATTAATAGCTAATAGCTAATTAATAAATAATTATCCCATAATTAACTATTAGCTATAATACATATTACTTATCCTCTGTAACTGCCAACTTCAGAAAAGCACTGGTACTGCGGATAGTAGCTTGTGAACCTTGGGAACTAATAGAAATAGCTTGCAAATTATCAAACAAAGGTTTACCTACAATTTCCACAAATTTAAGGAAAGGAAATTGACGCCTTAAAAAGGGTTCTATTGTTTGCCAATCAAGATAAACATAGCCATCATTAATTTCCGGTAAAGAGGCGATCGCCCCTTGAAAGCGAGAATCATTTAATAAAGAATTTTCCCTAGCTTGTAAAGCCTCATCCATCGCTTCGATCGAAGTAGTAAAAATCTCATAATCTCCCACTGTAGTGCGTACTCCCTTAACATCAGCTTTAATAATCAAGGAATTAGCATCACCACTAGCAGAAGCAGTAGTTAAATTCGTCCAAGCTGAAACCTGTTGATTTCCTAATTTTAAAGGGCCAATACTCAAACCAGATTGCAGAGCAAGTTTATCTAAATGTTCAATAGCTGCCTTATCATTAGATTTTTTAGTAACAAAAATCCAATCTGAATTAGAGTTATGTTCAGAGGCATTACTAGGTGGCAATAAGCCTAAAGCATACTCATCGTTAACCCAAACAAAAATATCTTTAGCTAAATCAATTCCCCAGCGATTTTTGACATTAGTTAAAATTTGATTAATTCCACTGTAAAAAACATTATTTTTTCCTAATTCCCCTGCCATACTTTCGGTAAGTTGATATAAATTATTACCACCGATCGCTAAAGAAGTTTTTGCTGGTAAATATTGCAACGCCCCTACAGGATGGTCAAGCGTGGGTGCAACAGCAGGAATTTCATAGCCTGGAGTTACTAACCAAGCAGTTTTTGCCAAAATTCCTTGAGGTTGCAATCCTAAAGTAGTGACTAGACTATCATAAATTTGTGGTGCTGATAAATTAGAATTAACAGCAGCATAATTACCAGATATCCAATTAGTTAAGCTGGGGATATTAAAAAAAATAAAACCAAGTTGTCCCCCATGCAGACTTTGTAAAGCTTGCTGATAGGAAGGAGAATTTTTCAGAGAAAGTGCTGGGGCTTGGACATTATTAATGGCATCGCGCAGGACTTTAGGATCATTAGCAAATAGCAGAAAGCGATCGCCTACAGCAGCACTGACTAAATTTACATCAGAATTAGTATAAATTAACTTTGCACCTTGATAAGATTCAAAGACTAATTTTTCGCCAGCAACGTCTTTTTTTCGCCAAAAATCATCGAGAAATTGTTTACTTAGTTGGGAGTTACGAGTAGAAACTACCATTAAATATCCTGGTTTTTGCCCAGTTTTGCTATCGCGATCGATATCAGAATTAGTAATTGCTAGAGTAATTTCATCTCCTAGCCAGGGTGCAATATCTTGTTTGTAGTCTAAATCTGTATTTGCTAACAAATTTTCTTGTAAGCGATCGAGGCGATCGCGAATTTTATCTGCATTTTCTGGACTAGCTACCACTTGGCCCAAGGCTTGCAACCGATCTGGATTTACTAACAAAGAAACCATTACTGGCGCTTGTTTAGGTATAAACATAGCGGCTGTTGGCTGATGATTTTGTCCGCCACTCTGTAATAAATTTAGCGGACTATTGGATGTTAACCAATAAAAACCAGCGCCACCGATTGAAAGTATTACTACTACACTAGCTGCTAGAATTGAAAAAAATGTACTTCGTTTCATTATTAATTTTTGGTTCCAATTCCTTTCGGATTATTATTTTAGAGTTTATTTGTAACTTTAAATTTTCCCCTTACCATTTCCCACTAAATAATTGGTTAATTTTTTAGTGGCGATCAGGACTAGCCCCAAAATTTCTACCCATGCCATCGACCTCGACCCCAATCTCAATTAGATACCAGCTTTAACATTAATAAATTTTAAGCTTTATGAAAATTACTTAAAAAACTGAGAAAAAAAATGTCCTAGTATATTTTCGTAGCTATATGGTACTATAATTCCATTAAGAGTAGTGTTTTTAGAATATCAAAACTAAGTAAATTTCCGGGCAATATGCCTACTTAGTTATCTCAGCCAAAGTGAATATAACATCTAGGGGCTGGGAGATCGTCGAGGAAATTATCGTTTGAGAAGGTTGAGATGCGGTTAAAACAGCCAGGGTTTGCACAAAAAAATGAATGATAATTGCGATCGCAATGTTTAACAATAAATTAAACCAACTGCCTCGACCAAAAACGGTAAATGATTTGCCCCCACCCACTAATCTGAATATAGATCAGTGGATCAAAGCATTACAGCGTTCAGATCGATTATTTTATAATATGATGGCCCTAGAGGTCTGGTCGATCGCTAAAACAATGGATAAAATGTTTCCTGGTTTTTGGCATCGTTTTATGGCCAATCGCCAAGAAGCATTAAAACAATTTATGCAGCAAAAAAAAGGCGAGGCAACTACAGAAACGCCTAATTTTCCCAAGTCTGATTAAGAAATATATCAAATTGTTAATAATAATAGTTTGATATATTCCGCGATCGGGCTGTATCTTCCCCAGAAAATCAAGACAATGCTATGAAAACATCATTTCTGGGGAAATATTATATTAAATTATTGAGCATTTAACCCGAAAAAATCTACACTGCTCCGTAAAGCCCCATCACTAATGTCTACACTCAAACGTTTAGTTAGATAGCTAACATATTATTATCCAATATCAGAAAAAAAAAAGTAATTCTTTAACTATCATCAGGGTAAAAATTATTATTTTGCGTTATATTTGCAAATTTTCTCCTCCAGAAAATCGCAATTAATAAACCTGCAAAAATGACTATTTTTTGATATTTAAGCATCTATTTTAAAGTATGCCACCAGATAACCGTCAGAATATAAGGGTAATACCCCTATTCTGGCTATATCAACTTTGCTGCCAAGCTAAATAAAAATAAAATATTTGTAATTGATAAATTAAAGTGCGGTCAATAAAAATAAAAAAAAGGGGCGATCGCAAATGACACAATCAAACCAAAACCCAGATAAACAACCCGATCATCAGGAGTTACACCCAGAAATTGAACACTGGTTAAAAGCACTCCAAAAAGCTGACGATACCTTTTATAATTTAATGTCCATTGAACTTTGGGCGATTACGCAAACAATGGACGATATGGCCCCTGGTTTTTGGTCCCAGTATATGCAAACTCGCCAAGAAGTAATGCAGCAATATCTACAAGAAAAAAGAAATAAAAATACGGAAAGCTTAGAAGAAAATAATTTATCACATAACTCTAATCCATTGCGTCATTCACCGCTATGGCAAAGTGAACAAAGCAATAATTTAGAAACCAAAATCGAGCAAATTTCCATATATTCAAAATACCTAGATTCCGAATGGTTAACAGATATAGATAATGCTTCAGAATCTATAGCAAATGAACTAGAATTAGCAGAAGAAATAAATAATAAAATTGCCGAAGAAAATGATAATTTACCAATAGCTAAAGATAGTCAAATTAAACCGCGATATACATCTAAAAGTATTGGTATAAATGATAACATAGAAGATAATTTAAATACCACAGTATCTATTACACCATT
>CAWUOF010000011.1:0-18856 GCA_963923765.1 uncultured bacterium
ACCACAGATAGAGTCTCTTCTTCAGATTCATATTCTTGTAATTCTAAAACCTGAGCCGCCGATACTAAACCAATATTTTTATCATCCATTGTAAAATATTGGCGATTTTCCATTGAATAAATATTTACTTTTTCCACCATTACAATTTGTTCAATTCTTGCTAAGGGAAAAGCATAAGATTCTCCGGAAATTTCCACTAAAAGAGTCCGCACTACCGATAAAGTTAATGGTAATTGGAAATGGAAAGTAGTACCTTTACCAAGCTGAGAAGAAGCGCGGACAGTACCACCCACTTCGTGAGCCATACTTTTAGCAATATCTAAACCGACTCCTCGCCCAGAGATTTCTGTTACCTGTTTCGCTGTAGAAAAACCTGGCAGGAATAAAAACTCCATTAATTCTGCCTCATTCATTTGGGCAGCCATTTCTTGAGTAGTCAGATTTTTGTTAACTATTTTTTGGCGTAATTTATTTAAATCAATACCGCTACCATCATCAGCAATAGTAATAGAAAGCATTCCGCCGCGATGAATAGCTTCTAGGCGAATTGTACCTTCTGCCGGTTTACCAGCAGCGATACGATCGTCTGGCATTTCAATGCCATGATCAACGCCATTCCGGAGAATATGAGTTAAGGGGGCTTCTAGTTTGGTAAGAATATCTCGATCAACTGGTGTAGCCTTGCCTAAAATTTCTAATTTTGCTTGTTTTCCTAAACGTCTTGCGACATCTCTTACCATCCGGGGAAAACTTTGCACGCCATCATCAAAAGGTCTCATGTGGGAAGCTATTACTTCTCGATAAAGGCGATCGGATAAATTACCTGTTCTCCGGGCAAATAATTCTAATTCTGTCAGGCGATCGCCGAGAATTTCTCGACATTCCCTTTCTTTTTGCCGCACCACTTCTATAAATTTTTCTCCGGCTGTATGGGGATTAGTAGTTAAAGCATCTTGGAAGTTTTCTAAAATCTTTGATAATTCTAACTGTCGTTTTTTTAGCCCTGTCAAAGAGTCAGCAAAGGGTTGCAGCCAGTTAGCTTCAATTAATGATTCTCCTGCTAATCCCATAATACGGTTAAGATTTTCTGCGCTGACTCGCACTACTCGATCTTTATTACTAGCAGTTGCCGCAGCAGCAGAAATATTACTATCTTGTACAGGTTTATTGGTTAATTTAGTTGCTGATGGAGTAGGGATGGCGGGTTTATCTATCGCCACTTGGGGTAAAGGTACTGTAGGAGTTATAGCTGTAGTAGTTGCTGGTGATATTTCTGCCAAGGGTAGGGGAGAAATATTAGGTGCGATCGCGACATTTTCCGGCGGATTTGAAATTACAGTTTGTTGTGCAGGTATGGTTTTAGGGGCAGGTTTAGCACTAGGATTTAAAATACCAGCTAGTTCCTGACGAGTAGCTTCTATATCTGCTATTTGCTGCATCAGCCAGGATTTTAAATCTCCGCTAGTTGCTTGACCTATACCTAATAGTAAATCTACTCCATGTAGTAAAATATCAATATCGTTATTTCCTAAAATAATTTTGTGATTTTGAGCAGCAACAAAGCAATCTTCCATAATATGTGCTAAGTTTACTGCTGCATCTATGGCAACTATTCTAGCAGCACCTTTAATAGAATGAGCCGATCGCATTAACGACTCTAAAGCTTGGGGTGATTCTGGTTGACTTTCTAAAGCTAATAAGCCGGAATTAAGAACATTTGCTTGGGTTTCTACTTCTAGGCGGAATAATTCCAGCATAGATGTATCTGTCAAACTATCCATATTACCAATAGTCGCAATTGGTGCAGGAATTGGTGCAGGAATTGGTGCAGGAATTGGTGCAGGAATTGGTGCAGGAATTGATTCAGTAATTGGGGCAGAAATTGGGGCAGGAATTGATACTACAGTTTGTGTTTCTACTTGTATAGTTTCTACAATTTTTTCTATTTTACTTTCTGGTATTGCCACTGGTGCTGGAGAAATTGGCAAAGAAGTGGATGGAGTTACGACAGATGCCGCAGCATGACCAGCCGCCATTCCCTCACAAATAGCAGTAATTTCTCCCTGATGACTTGTCAACCAGTTATTTAAATTATCTTCTTCTACTCGACTGAGATCTACCAACCATTGTAAACCTTGATTTAAAGCTTCTATTTGTTGTTTACTAGGTGGAATAGATTGGTTTTGCAAACTATTTAAAATTGTTTCTAAACCTGAAGATAAATTTATAGCTGCCTCTATTTCCATGAGTCGGGCTGTACCCTTAATAGTACGGGCGGCACGACTTAATTCTTCTAAAATTTGCGGCGAAGGTGCTTGTTGAGCAAAATTAGAAATTCCTTCAAACAAAAAAGCCGCTTGGGTTTCTACTTCCATGCAGAATAATTCTAACATGGAATAATCTTTTGCATCTTGTCCGTTACTCACAAGATCCTCCGGTTGAGTGTATAAAACAACAAATCAGGATCTAAATAATTTACTTTTTTGCCTTCCCATCGAATTACACCTTTAGTATAAGCTTCTGGTGCTTTAGAAATGACGATCGGGGCATTTTGTAATTCAACTATGTTAAAGCGATGTACTCCACAAACTTCATCAACTGTAAACACCCAGCGATTTTCGTTATTAGCAATTACTACCATGCGTTTTAAGTTAATAGCAGTAGTCAGAAGTGGAGGATTAATCTTATCTAAAGCGAGTAAATGATAGAGGGAAATGCACATTAAAATCTCGCCGCGAATATTAACTAATCCTAGAAATAAATCATCGCTACGATGGGGTAAAGTGTGAATGACACAGGGTTGGGTAACTTCTTGAAATAGACGTACAGGTAATGCTAACCATTCGTCTGCTAGACGAAATATCATAGCAGAAATAGTATCAGCCGATCGCACTAGATGGCTTTCATTTTCATGCTTTAAAATCTGATCTGGTTGTTTTTTAGCTAATACCTCTGTCCATTCATTAATATATTCCGGCGGGGCTTCCTGTTCCAGTAACCCCCGTCCGGCTGCGGAATAAACGGGACAGTTACGGCAATGGATGAAAGTTTTTAATTCGCTACAGGAGCGATCGCCCACGACTCCGATTTTATTCCAGCAATCTTTAATCATAAGCCCTACATATTGCTTAGTTTAAAGCGAGAAACTTCTTGACGTAAACCTTGGGCGGCATCGTTTAATTGACTAATTGCGCCATTGATTTCCCGCAAGGCTGAAGCTGTTTGTGAAGAAGCTTCGGTTATTTGTATCATTGCATCGCTAATTTGCGACGCGCCTTGAGATTGTGCTTCCATACCTTGAGTTACTTCGGCAAACCGAGGAGTTAATGTTTGTACTTGGTAGATAATTGATTCTAGGGTACTACTAATAGTACGCACATCATCTACACCTTTTTCTACTTCTTTGGTAAATTTATCCATTTCCATCACACCGGTAGAAACTGCGGCTTGCATTTCCCGCACCATACTTTCGATGTCTAAAGTAGCTACTGCGGTTTGATCTGCTAGACGGCGAATTTCCCGCGCTACTACAGCAAAGCCTGTTCCATATTCACCAGCTTTTTCGGCTTCTATGGCGGCGTTAAGAGATAGTAAATTAGTTTGGTCTGCTACTTTGGTGATGGTAGTTATAATGCTATTAATGTTATTAGCTTTTTCGCTAATTATTCCCAATTTAGAGGAAATGGTAGTAGTTGCATCTGCCAATTTCCGCATGGTGTTTTCCATTTGGGTAAGTTCTTTTTGACTGTCTGAAGCCGATCGAGCCGTAGCGTTAGATGTTTGCTCCACATTACCCATTGTTCTGACTAATTGATCTGATGTGGCGGCAATTTCTTTAGCTGTGGCAGCTACTTGATTAGTTGAGGCTACTTGTTCTGATACTGTTGCTTCTAATTCTTTACCGGATGCTGCTATTTGCGTGGCTGATGTAGTAATTTGAATACCGGACTGTTGTACCTGACGAATGAGATTATTTAAGTTTTTCGTCATACTGCGAAATGCCATTTGCAATTTGCCGATTTCATCTTGTAGATCTGTCGGTGGTACTTCTTGGGAAAGATTTCCGGCAGAAATTTGTTGTGCTACTTCTACAACTCCGGCTATTTTTGCTCCTAAAGGTTTGGCGATCGTATTGCTGAAATAGATACCAAATAAAACTGCTGTTAGCGGTCCGATTAACATTCCCACCAACACCCAAAATCTACTATTACTGGCAATTTTACCTGCTTCTTGATTAGCTCTTTGGGCTGTGTTCTCATTATATTTGATATCTTCTAGTAAGTATTTAGTTGCTTCTTCAAAAGCACCTCGACTATTCTGAGAAAATTCTGTTAGTTGTTGTAATTGATTAGCAGCATTTTTAGCTTCCAACATCTCCTGAGAATTTTCTTTTCCCCCTTGACGAGTTAATTCTAATTGGCGTGATAATGGGTTTAAAATACCTTGCCGATCGAAATCTTGAGCTAAACGCATGAATTCTTCATGTCTCTGTTTCCATTTATCCCAACTTATTTTTAGTTGATTATAAATTTTCTCTTCATCTGCATCACGAGGTGCGGTGTCATATTGCTTTAAGCCTTCATTAATTTGCGTCCATGCTCCCTCAATTCTTTTTACTTCTGCTTGTCTTTGTTGTCGATCCAGTCTGGTATTTAGCAAAGCCCGCTCTGAGGACTCAATTTGAGTTTGTCCCTCATTAACTTTCCATAATCCTATAACGCTAGGTAGGGAATTATTTCCCAATGTATCTACACTTTTGCTTAAGGCAGAACTGCTAGTTACTCCTATGATGGCAACAATTAGAACGATCGCACCCATAAAAATAAATGCGGCCAGCAATCTACCTTGTAAAGATAGGTTTTTAAACATAATTTTTGCTGTCTTTCCTGTAATTTTTCAACATTATTTTAATCCCACAAAACTATAGAATTCTTAGATTTTCATTCTATTTTAAATATTTCCAAGTTTTATGTTTTGTTTAGCCTTTGCAGGCGCTGTCGCAAAATATTGGCTGTCATTATATTTCCTTGAGATTCTTCTATTAAGATTAGATGAGTTAGTGCTTCATAGTTTTGAGCATCCAAATATAGGGCTTTTTGAAAAGATTTTTTGGCCTGTATTTCTAATCCTCTCGCTTGTTGAATTTGTCCGAGTAGTAGATAGGCTTCTATGCTGGTAAAATTTTGCTTGAGGTAATTTTCGCATAAAGTAGCCGCTTCATTTAATTGATTGCGATCGGCTAAATTCCGAATAGTTTCTAAATCTACTAGGTTTTTGGTTTTAGTATAATTTTCTATGTTTTCATTTTTTGGCTGTAATTTATTTGGCTGTTTATTAATTTCCCCATATATTTCGGTACGAACTGTTAAGCTTGTTACCTGTTTTTCTGGTTTAATTAATTGTATTGGTGCTAATTCGTACTGGTTAGCAAAAGATTTTGTGTCTTTTTTTGGTTCAATTATAGTATTGATATTTTCTTGACGAGATTTTTTGCGATAGGCAAACGCTAAGGGATATCGCACTGGGGTAAATTTTGATTCTAAAATTTGTGCCATTTCTGAATGCCCAACAAATAATAACCCTCGATCGGCCAATAACCTATCTAAGTTTTTGACAGCTTTTTCACGGGCTACCATATCAAAGTAAATCATAACATTACGACAAAAAATAATATCGTAACATTTCTTTTCAATTAAAAAGTAATTATCTAAAAGATTCCCCGTCATAAATGTGACTGTATTTTTTACTATATCCAGTAAGTGATATTCGTTACCTACTTGTTTAAAATAACGGTCACGAAAATCTATATTACTACCGCGAAAAGAGTTGCGATTATAAATAGCTTTTTTGGCTTTATTGATTATCTGTTGGCTAATATCGATCGCATCTATCCGAAAGCGATCGGGACTTATACCTGCATCAATCAAACTCATTGCCATAGAATAAGGTTCTTCACCAGAAGCACAAGGCACACTCAATAGTCGCACTGGCATCCCTACCGAATTAGAAGTTGTTAATAATTCGGTAATATGTTCTACCAACAAGGTAAAAGGTTTACCATCGCGAAAAAACCAGGTTTCCGGAATAATTATTTCTTCGATGAGTTCTTGTAATTCTCGATCGGATGTTTGCAACAGTAGCCAATATTCTGTAATATCTGTTTTATTATTAATAATGCGGCGTTTTTCGATAGCTTTAGTGATTTCTCTAGGGCTAATAATCCCCGTCGCTAAACCGATTTTATTTTGTAATAATATATCAATATTATCCCGTGCCATTGACATTATTTATTATTCCCCGCCGCTAATAAATATTGATATTGTGAATCTGATAGCAAGTTTTCTAAACGGATAGATTGTATCATACCTTTTTCATCCATCAACATTTCTCCTAAGAAAGGATGGGCATTATCTGTATCACTACTACTATGATGATCTAAACCAGCATTTGGTCTATCCAAGGTTTCTGTAATTCTTTCTGCCATTAGTCCTAAGTATCGTTTAACATTATCTTTTCCTATATATTTAACTATAACTATTCGGGTACTTAAATGAGAGCGGCTAGGTTGACCTTGGATTAAATGACAAAGATCGATCGCTGGTACAATCATACCACGATAATTAAACAGACCAGCCACATAATGGGGAGCATGGTGTACCTTGCGAAACAAGACACGAGGAATTACCTCTACCACTTGCATACAATCAAGGGCATAAAGATCTTCACCAACATAAAAAATTAACATTAACATAGTTTTATATTCCCATCTAAACTAATACACTCTTCAACCAGATTCTATTGTAAATTGTCCACAATTCTCCATGTAATAACTACCATAATAAATAAACAAAGCGGAGGAGAAGCTATTGCTAATGGAATTTAAATTGATCTAGGATAACCTAGTTATATCTATTTGGCTAGGAAATGTCAAAGTTTATATTAAGTAACTCTGACTAATTGAGAAGTTGTTTTAATTCCTCTTCCCGGTGACTCAGGCGTTCAGCTAATAGATTTACAATAAATTTATGGAAATTAGCGGCTAATACTGGGTCTTCTGCTTCGATTTTGTCAAATGCTTTCGCAGAAAGAAAATACAGCCGACTATTTTCATCTGCCACTACAGATGCCATGCGACGAGCTTTGCGATATAGGCCCATTTCTCCAATAGTATTACCAGCAGTGTAGGTACGAATGCGTTTAGTTTGTCCATCTCCTAACTCTAATACAACAGTAACTCGTCCGGAACCAACTAAGTAAAGACCATTAAAAGCTTCTCCTTGATGAAAAAGATAATATCCGGCTTTAATATCCACAGGTTCTAAATAATATGTTAAACGTTTTGCTAATGCTGCATCACCAAAAGATATTTCTAGTTGTTGTAAGAGAGGCATTAATTCTTGGCGTTTAAAATTACTATTTTTTAAGATTATTTCTTCACACCATTGCAGCCCACGATCTAAGTCAGGAAAAACCAGACAAACCGAATTTTCTGTATAATCGAGACAACCTGCTTTTTCTAGTTGATTTTGGATAGCAGGAGATAAGTTAGTAAATAATAAATAGAGGTTTTGCTGTTGGGCAATTTGTTTTAATTTAGAAAAACTGATAACAGCCGACCCATATATATCGTTAACTAAGCGAAAATCTAGCATTATGTAAGATACTTTATTATTTTTTTTCAGATAATCGCGAATTTGATTTAGGAGTTTATTGGCGCTACAATAAAAGATAAATCCTTGTAATTCCAAAATATAAATACAATCTCCTGTTTCTTTTAATACGTGAGTTTCTTCTGCATTACGGAGAACATTACTACGAAAAACTCGCCCTGTATAAGTACGTCTACTGACGCTAACTCGACTATAGTTAACCATAAAGAAAATCGTAGTTGCTAAAATTCCTATGATTACTCCTGGTACATAACCAAAAATTAAGATTACTAAAATAATTGCTATAACTGTAAAGTAATCAATTCGCGATAAGTAAAACCATTTAATATATAACCATCTATAGATAGTTTCCCAACTTAAATACATCAAAATTCCGCCAATGATGACTTGGGGTAGTAAAGATAAAATTCCACCACCTAATAGGAACATACCCAGGCAAACACCGGCTGCTATCCAGCCATTTTGACGACCTCTGGCACCGAGGCGGAAAATAAAGCTAGTTTGACTTAAATCTTGATATCCACCTATACCACATCCTGCGGCTGAGGCTAAGGTGGCGATACCTGCGGCTTTTAATTCTTTATCAAGTTTAATATCTTGCTGTACTTCTAAATCAATATTGCTACAATTGAGTAGTAACATCATGGCATCTGTTACCCAAATGGCGCCAAATGTGGCAAGAAATGGGTAAATTAGTGACCAGTCTGCTTGATTCAAAGAGCCGATCGTAATGGCTTTGAGATTAATTATTTCTAATCCTTGGGGAATGGGTTGAATTAACCACCCGTTATCTATTGCTTGTGCTACAGAAATACCGCTAATTGTCAAGTAAAGATAAAATATAGCTAATCCTATTGCTATTATTCCTGGTATTACCAGAAAATGATTAATCCAGCGCGGAATATAAAATAATGCTAAACCGAAAATTAAACCTGGTATCCATTTAATTAAAATATCTGATGCAAATAATTGGGGGAATTTGGTGATTTCAAAAGTGTTACCAGTCATAATTTTTATTCCCCCTTCTGCTATTAGCAATGCTATGCCTGTTTCTAATCCTCCTATTACTGGATCAGGTATGTAGCTAATTAGGGAACTGACATTAAATTGCCCTAAAATTATAAATGCTAATCCACTGCAAACGGAATAAAATATAATTGCTGCAATCACTGTAGCAAATAGGGTTTCTCCTGGCAAATCTGGTTTTTGATTTGCTATTGTGGTAGCAAATAAACCCAGGATGGCAACGGTGGTTTTTTGGGGGAGAGAAATAGTACCTGGAAAGCTGCTGAAGGTGGCGATGATCGCGCTAACTATAGTGGCAGAAATTAAGAAAATTCCTACCCCTTTGGGTAAATATTCAGCCAGTTGGCCAGAAAAAATTATGGAAGCAAAGGAAACTGATAGAATTACTATAATAATTCCTGTACTTATCCCTGCCAGGATATTTGTTAGTAAAATATTTGGTCTTACATTTGGTGTAGCTATAGTAGTATTTTGGTTTATCATAGATGACTCGGTTAAAAAATCATAGATTAGAAGATAATAAGGTGTTATAATTTTTTTTAGTATCGATATTTTTAATATATTTCTCCGATAAAAATAGGAAATACAGGTTGATTTTTCTAAATATTTGGGTTTCTTAGGCTTTCCTCCTGGCCGACGGAAATTTCCACCACAATTTTTTATAAATTTAGTATGAGGATCTGATTTAAACATATTTCTGCGGCGATCGCTATCCTCCTAAAGTATAATTTAGTATATGTATATCGTTAATCTTTCGGCTAGTAATATTAAATTTTGCAACATTTCTTTACAAAAAGACCCCTAAAATTACTTTTGTAATAAAATGTTAATAAAAATTGAATAACAGGGAACTTTGGCAATAGGCTTTTTGGACAGTGGCAAGAGGGAAAAAGCAAAAATATTTAAACCTTTATCACTCCCGATGCAATACTTATATTAAACAGTTTATCTAAAGCAGAAACCGGGTTTTTATAGCCATAATTTATCATTGATACAAAAATAAAAACCATCGGTTTCTGACCAGATTTAATAACCTTGATTATTTTAACAGTTGTTGCAATTCTTCTTCACGATGGTTAAGACGTTCAGCTAATAAATTCACAATGAATTTATGGAAAGTAGCTGCTAAAATAGGTTCTGCTATTTCGATTTTTTCAAATGCCTCTGTAGACAGAAAATAAAGGCGACTATTTTCATCTGCTACTACAGATGCCATACGGGGAGCTTTACGATATAGTCCCATTTCTCCAATCGTATTACCAGCAGTATAGGTGCGAATACGTTTAGTTTGTCCTTCTCCTAATTCTAATACTACACTAACTTTGCCGGAACCGACTAAGTAAAGACCGTTAAAGGCATCACCTTGATGAAAGAGATATTCCCCAAATTTAATATCAACAGCTTCTAAATAGGATATTAAATGCTCTGCCTGTACTTTATTGCCAAGAGCTATTTCCAATTGTTTCGTTAGTGGTATTAATTCCTGGTTTTTCAAATTGCTAGAATTTAATATTTGTTCTTCACACCATTGTAAACCACGATCTAAATCTGGGAAAATCAGACAAACAGAATTTTCCGCATAATCAAGACAGCCTTCCCGTTCTAGTTCTAGTTTGATATGACTAGATATATTTGTAAACAATAGGTAAAGGTTTTGTTTTTGGGCAATTTGTTTTAGTTTAGAGAAACTAACAACCCCAGAACCATCCATATCATTTACTAAGCGGAAATCTAGGAGAATATAACGGACTGTGTTATTGTTATTTATATATTCACGAATTTGGGTGAGTAATTTGTTAGCAGTACCAAAAAATATGAAGCCCTGTAATTCCATAATAAAAGTTCGATCGCCTGCTTCTTTAAGAATGCGATTTTCTTCAGCATTGCGGAGAACATTACTACGGAGAAATTTACCAGAAACAGCCCTGCGGCTAACACTAATACGACTATAGTTAACTATAAAGAAAACTGCGGCAGCGAAAATTCCTATGGCTACACCTTGCAGATAACCAATGGTTAATACTACAACTACAATTCCAACAAAAGTAAAATAATCTATACGAGATAGGCGAAACCAATTAAGGTAAAACCATTGATATACAGAACCCCAGGAAAGATAAATAAGAATTCCACCAATAATGGCTGTAGGCATGAGGGATAAAATCCCACCACCAAATAGCAACATCCCCAGACATACTCCGGCTGCTATCCAGCCATTTTGACGACCTCTGGCACCGAGACGGAAACTTAAATTAGTTTGGCTTAAACCTTGATATCCACCAATACCGCCTCCTATTGCTGATGCTAGGGTAGCAATACCTGCGGCTTTTAATTCTTGATTGAGGTTAATATCTTGACGAACCCCTAATTCGATATTGCTGCAATTGAGTAATAGCATCATGGCATCTGTTAGCCAAATTGCTGCTAAAGTAGCAATAAAAGGAAAAATGAGAGACCAATCTGCTTGGTTAAGGGATTTGATCGTAATTTCTTTGAGGTTCCATATTTCCGGCCCTTGGGGAATTGGTTTTAATAACCAGCCGTTAGTTACAGCTTGTTCCAAGGAAGTACCAGTAATTGTCATCTGAAGATAAAAAATAGCTAGTCCTACTGTCATTACCGCAGGTGCAGTTAGAAAATGTTTGTACCAGCGAGGAAAATAAAATAAAGCTAAACCAAAAATTAGACCTGGTATCCATTTCATTAGTATATCTGGCTCTAATAATTTTGGCATTTTAGCTGGTTCAAAACCAATACCAGTCATAATTTTTATCCCCCTTTCTGCCACCAGCACTGCGGCTCCTGTACCAAAGCCACCCACTACGGGGTAAGGAATGTAGCGAATTAGCGCTCCTAAGTTGAATTGTCCTAGTAGTATAAACACAAAGCCACTGAGAACAGAATTTAAAATCATGGTCGCAACAACTGTAGCAAAGAGGATTTCTTTGGGCATATCAGGTTGTTGGGTGGCAATGCTGGCGGCAAATAAGCCAATTACAGCAACATTTGTTTGTTGTGGCAAGGCTATCATTCCTGCAAAAGTGCTGAAACTAGCAACGATCGCACTAACTACAGCCGTAGAAATTAAGAAAATTGCCACACCATTAGGCAGGTAATAGCCAAGTTTGTCACCGGAAAAAATTAGGGCTGCTAAGGAAAGAGATAAAACTACTAAGATTATTCCTGTACTTAAACCAGCCAGAATATTTGTTACTAACAGGTCTGGTCGTAAATCTGGTGAAGCTAAAGTAGAGTTTTTATTGGTCATATTTATTTGACTCTATCTATTTAATTTTTATTTATGTTATACAACAACAATCAAATAAATTGTTAATACTTTCATGCTTTATTAAAATTTATATATATTTTAGAAATATATAAAAAATTTCATAAATCGATTACCTATGATTATTCTTATAGGTTTTAAAAAATACGATGAATTTATCTATAGTTAAGTTTTTTAGCTTCCATAAAAACATGGACAAAACATAAAATATATTAGATATTTATATTAAAAAGATACCTGACAAGTTTAAGGCAGTCAGGTATCTTGTTATTTTTTTCCAAAATAAAATAGAAGCATTATACTGATTTGCTTCTAAATATTTACTTGTGTTAAACCCCTTTAGGAGATTGTATTGCCTTACTTGGCGGCAGAGAAGCTACTTCTTCTTTCAAAGTTTCATTCAAGTTAGCAACTATCTGGTCATTAGAGATATGACCATTCTCTGGTTGATGCAGATGAATATGTTGATGGGGTCTGGGAATATCAATACCCTTTGCTGCAAACGTTTCCATAATTTGGAAATGCAAATCTTGCCAAACATTCCAAAAATCATCTTTTTTGGTCCAGAAGCCAAAGCTAAAATCGATAGTGTAGTCGTTATAGGTGGATAAAAATGCCATAGGCTCTGGTTCATCTAAAATTAGAGGATGTGCTTTAGCAAGTTCTACTAGTATTTCTTGAACTTGACGAAGCTCCGTTTCATAGGTAACTCCAACGGTAATTACACCACGACGATTTTTTTGCCAGGTAAAATTCTCAATGGTACTAGTCCAGACAGTATTGTTAGGTAAAGTATAAATCTGAGCTTGCCAACCTTTGATTTTAGTACTGGCTAGGTTAATTGATTCTATCCAACCAGATACATGGCCAATCATTACTTCATCGCCGACATCAAAAGGTTTATACACTAATATCATTAAACCACTGGCGAAATTACCCAGGTTACTTTGTAAAGCGAAGGCCAGGACGAAACTGGCGCCCCCAACCACAGCTAGAATTGGTGCGAGGCTAACTTCTAAGGCTGTTAAGGCTAGTAAAACACCGACAATGATGCCACCGCGATTAATCAGTATGGTGATAAATTGGCGCAATAGGGAAGAAATACCACCAAATTTCTTTAACCCTAAGTTGAGAATTGCAGAAAGAATTTGGGAAGCTATGGCTGTTGATATGATAATTGAGAAAAATTTACCGATGTTTCTTGCCCATCGTAAACCACCTTCTTCTGATTTAAACCAAGCAACAATGCGGACGTATGAATCTTGAGTATTTTTGGTGTCAATTTTGACAGTAGTGATGGCTTGAATATATTTCCGATAGGGTTCTGCCTCACCACCTTTATTGGTAATTTCATTCAAAACTGCATTGAGGCGATCGATTAGGGCTGTTTGCTCTGATTGTAATTTGCTAACATTTACTAGTAGTTGTTTTTTCAGATCTTTATCAACTTCTTTTGATTGTTCTAAGTTGTTAATGTGATTATCAAGTTTCTCCTGTTTTTCTCCTATGGGTTCTATTGTTGCGCCTGTTTCTCCTAATTGAGCTACTTTGCTATCAGGGGTAATACTTATTTCTGTTTTTTCTAGTTCGGTGCCGGTTTTTTTAGCATCTTCAGCAGCAGATTGTTCCTGTTTATCTGTGGAACTAGTATCTTTGCCATCGATCGCACTTCTAGCTTCTAATAAGGCTTTTCGGGCTGCTTCTAATTTTTCCTCTGCTTGCTTATATTCTGGAGAGTTGGGTACTGTTTTATTTTGATTCTTTTGAGCTTCTGATAAGGCTTTGATAGCTTTATCTAAAGTATCAATCTTTTTAGTTGCTGTTTCGTATTCTGCTGATCCGGCTGTTAATTTGTCTCGGTCTTTTTGGGCTTTTTCTAATACTTTTTTTGCTTCTTCTATCTCATTGTGTTTTTTGGCATCTTGTAATGCCTTGTCTAAGGTTTTATCTTTTTTAATGTTTTCCTTGGCTTTTACTGATTCTTTTACTGCTTCCTGGGCTTTACTCAAATTTGCTTTGGCTTGTTCTATTTTCTTAGCTGCCGCCTGATATTCTGGTGAACCTTGCACCGCAGTACTCTGGGCTTTTTCAGCTTCTGTGAGTCCTTTCTGTGCAGCTTCTATGGCTTTAGTTGCTTCTTTTTGTTTATCAATACTTACATTCTGATGATTTACTGCTATTTCTGCTTTACTAATTTCCTGTGCTTTTTGTTTTACTAATATCATCCACGCTCCTGCTTCGTTTTGTAACTCTTCAAGCGTCAATGGCTTTAGCATTAATTCCAAGTCGGCGACTGGAATTGTTGGATCTTTAGTTGTGAGTGCTTTTTTCGGATCGGCAGGAGGAATAATTGCTTTAACTTTTTCGGTTTCTGCTGGTTTGGGTTTATCTGCTTCTTGCGCTCTGATTGGGGTTGCATTTATGGCAACAATACACATTGCTCCAGTGATGAGCGTAATTAATCCTTTGCGATAGCCTTGATATTGCATCGTTATTTTTCCTGCATGATGGTTTTTATATCTCTGATCTGAATTTATCAAATAATGCTGTTTTCTATGTTAATATTTTTTACCTCCTTTTTGTTTAGAGTAATTTTTTCAAAATCCCATACCCCCAAATAACTTACATTATCTTGCCTTAGATTTTTAACATCGTCAATAGGTAAGCTATTTTTTCTGCTAATATTTTTAGGCATTAAAAACTAAATGCTTTTGTTATGAATCAGTAGCATTTTAATAGTATTTATTAGCCATATTAGGTGTGGTTCAGCTTTGATAAAGCTGAAAGGCTGTTTAGAAAAATTTAGGACTACTAATTTGATGGTTTTTGCTAGTCTAATATCTTTAGTATTTTTAAAGATTTAAACTGGCAAGGCTAAAATCTCTTGTAGTTGGAAAAATTCTATGAGAGTTTCTAGGGAGGTGTTTTCAGCAGTAGGAGTTATGGCTTCTAACTCGTTAATTGTTTGGGAATTTAGGTGTTTAAAGATTTCTTGCTGCAATAGGGGCAAGCTGGCTTGGGGTAATCCTTCTACTTCCCTGTGGTAACGGGCTAGACGCGATCGCGCAAAATCTACTTGAAATCTAGCGCGTTTTAGTAATCGCTGCCTGAGATTTTCCTGTAATTCTGGCCGATCGAATTTTAAATTAGTAAATTGGCGATTTTCAATTATGGCTATGATATCTAAATTTTCTTCCAAAAACAAGTAACTTCCTTCGCGGTTGTAATATTCAATACCATCTATCCCTATTCCTCCTAAATCTGCTAGGCATAATATCCTAGTAATGTAGGAAATAGGGCGATCGCTTTCATATAAATCTTTTTGATAAATACTTTTATCCGCCGGATCATATAAACATATTGTTGCGGTGATGGCTTCTCGGATAATTTGTAGATCTGAATCTATGAAGCTTGCTGGATGTTCAGGATTTTCTAAATATAATTGCTGATTTAAATTTTCGATGTAATTTAATAGGCTTTCGATAGTGGCTGCTTCACTAATTCCTGTTTCTCGTCGTCGTGAAGTATGGGGTGCGCTTTCTGGTATAAAAATTTGCAGCATATCATGGGCGATCGCACTTAAATCTAGTAGCAATTGCATCCTATCTAAGTAATTTTCATTATTTTCTGTTTTTAAACTAGCTGCCCATGCTGGACGAATTGCCTGAAAAATGCGATCGCTTCTTTCCCTAACTTTATTAATATGTTCAAAGTTATGATAATATAATTTTTTTTCCTTAATTTCTCTATCGAATTGTTCCCAAACAAAGTTAGCAACTAATTCTACACTCTCGGCAAAATTCTGAGGGAGTGAATTAATTTTTGTTGGTATTTGTGTTGAGGTATTTTGATGCTGGGGTAAATTCATATTAATCTCCTCATCTGGGGCTTGATTTTGCTGTTTTTATCTGTTTATATTTTTAATTGGGGAATGATAGGCTATACTTAGCCTAAATGTTGCTGCAAAAAATTGTAGTAACAACTATTATTTTTTGTGACTTTTACTTATTTCTCTGTAAATGTCCAAATTCCTTTCCAATTATCAGGTACTCCTCGTTCCATTAAGAGGTGTACTCGTTCTAAATAAAGTGCAACTGTTTTATCTTTAGGATTTATTTCTAATATTTTCTCAAAATAAGCTTTAGCGGCATCCATGCCATCACTTTGACGATAATATTCTAAGCCTTGGGCAAAATCAGCTTGGGTTTTTAGTTTTAGTTCCCGTTGCTCTTCTTCTTCGGCTTCTAAGACTTCGTAGACAGCGATCGGCTCGTTTTTTCCTTTTACTATGGCTCGATCGAGAAATCGTAATTGATATTCACTTGTATCTGTTAGATGTTCATAAGTTTCCTGGGAAATTAGCATGGAAACGCCATAAAATTTAGTTAATCCTTCTAAACGAGCAGTGAGATTAACGTTATCAGAAAAAGCATCTCCCTGCATTCTATTTTCTTCCCCTACAAATCCCACCATCATGTGGCCAACGTGAATACCTATTCCAACATTAATCGGTAGCCAGCCATCTTGTTTACGATGTTTATTATATTCTCTGACTTTTCTAAATTTGGCAATTCCTGCTTTCACTGCATCATCGGCTCCATCAGGAAAAACTGCCATCATTCCATCTCCTAGAAATTTCACAATAAATCCATTTTGATTGCGTATTTCTGGACTAACTCGCCGTAAATAAGCGTTAACAAAGGCAAAGTTTTCTTTGGGTGTCATTTTTTCGGAAATGGTGGTAAATGAGCGAATATCGCTAAACATTACCGCCATGACTTTGCTGACATGATCTCCTAATTTTAATTCTGTGAGGTTATTTTTTCGCAGAAATCTTAAATATTCGTAGGGAACAAAACGGGAGGCTGATTGAAATAGCCCTTCTAATTTAGCGTTTGTTTCTTTTAATTCTTCTTCTCTGATTTTAACTGCTTCTACCATTGAGGTAAATACTCGTGCTAGTTGGCCTAGTTCGTCGGCGCGATCGGCTACTGTTGATAAATTCGCGGGATTAAATTCATCTTTTTCTACTGCTGCTGCGGCTGATGTTACTTTGCCTACTTGTTCAATATATTGTGCTTGGCGGATATTTTCTGCTTTGAGTTTATCTTCTGCTTCTTGTCTTTTTAACGAGTCTATATAGGCTTTGGAATGGTAGCGGATGCGGGCTATTAATTCCATGCGATCGGGCAATTTTACTAGATAATCATTAGCCCCTAATTCAAAGGCTTTGGCTTTAATTATAGGTTCTTCTTTACTAGACAGTACAATCAAAGGTATATTATATGTAGGAGCATTTTTAGACCGGAAAAATTTTACCAATAGCAACCCATCCATTTCTGGCATGACTAAATCTTGTAAAATTACTGTGGGTTGGCATTCTTTGGCTGTTTTTATGGCTTGAGTTGGATCGCTACAATAATGAAAGGCAATTTCTTTTTCTGGTGCCAGCATCCGCCGCACTGCTTCACCAATCATGGCTTGATCGTCAATTAGTAGTACTGTAATGGGGTCTGTCATATTTGAATATTTGTGTAAAAGGTTGTAATTATTGTATTAAGTCCTGTTTTTTATATTTTTCCTTTATCAAAAGCGATGTTAGTTTTTTGATGCTTTTATTTTTATTTTATTTTAAATATCTTTATTATTATTAGATAATTTAAACGATAAATGTTAAAAAAATATTAAATTTTTAAAATGTTAATTTTTGTATCAACTTAACTAAGGCGTTGCTGAATCAAGGTATGAAAATAAAAATTTAGTAATCTGAAATACTGGTCATTATATGAACGCGATCGCAAATACAAATTATACCTAAAATCAGCAACGCCCTTAAATTATCTTGAGTCTATGATTACCTATGTCTTTTAATACTCATCTTAATTATTCATATCACATTACCACCCGTTGTAATAATCGGGAATTCCGCTTGACTCGGTTGGAGTGTCGGCAAGTTTTTTTATATATCCTGAAAAAAGCCATTCTCAAATATGGATTTAAACTTTATTGCTTATGTATTATGTCAAATCATATTCATTATTTAATCGAACCGAAACAAGCCGAAGATATTCCCCACATCATGCACTATATTAATTGGTATTCCGCGATGTGTTTTAACCGAATGTTGGGGCGTACTGGACATTTTTGGGAAAAAAGATATCAGGCTACCAGTTTCTCTAATAGCAATCAAAAACGGGCTTTAAATACGTTGAGATATATTCATGATCCGCAAGCCACAGGTATGCAACAGGGTTTTTTCTATGATTTTTCCAATTATTGCCAAAATTAACTAAAGCTACCCCAAAAAAACGAAAACATGAAACCAAAAAATCAGTCCCGAAAAAAAATGAGGAAGCGCAAAGATTTTGGGAAATTTGGTTAGAGAATAATCCCGAAATTATGGCAGTTGCTGAAAAATTTATTTTGGCTAATTGTTTTAGTCCGAAATTTATGGCATTTTTTTTAAATAATTATTCCTATTATTAGCTTTAGTGCTTTTGCTTTAGGATTATTGTCTCTATATGCCTATTTTTTCGGAAATTTTTGTGTTCTCTATCACATTTTTTGATGTTGTTAACAAAAAAAGATAAACAGACAGACAACTAGATATCTCTTTTTTTGGCGTTGCATAGATGCAGGATGAATTGGCGAATTGGCGGTTGAAATGATTAAAGATTCGTTTCAAATTGGGTCCACAATGAAAGCAACGCCGATCAATTGACAATTATCAATAATATTTAATGGCGCGATCGTCTTTATTGAATTTATCAATGTGGCAGGGGCGGGTTTATTTATATTGTCTGTGAATCCTATAATTTATCGAAAAACCCGCCCCTACAGGAATTGTGTAATTGTATATTAAATTATCCCCAAA
>CAWUOF010000012.1:0-18657 GCA_963923765.1 uncultured bacterium
CTTTATTTAAAATCAAAAAAATTTTTTTATTACTTGCAAAATCTTAGTTAATTACTATTTTTTACTAAATACCTTGCAATCCGTACTCATAACGAGTATGATTTATATAGAAAGAAAAAGAGGCGCCAATGATTCGAGTCGAACAAATTCCCCTGGGGCAGATAATTCGCCCACTACCTCGGCAGACAGATGCAGACAAGGTAGCAGCTTTAATGGAATCTATCAAAAAAGAAGGCTTAAAAGAACCGATCGAAGTATTAGAAGTAAATGGTAAATATTACGGTTTTTCCGGTTGCCACAGATTTGAAGCACATCAGCGTTTAGGATATGAAACTATATCCTGTAGAATTCGTCAAGCTTCCCCTGCCGTGTTGCAAATGCACTTAGCTTAAATAGCTAAAAAACGCCAGCTAATTTATCACCAAATATGGTATAAAATTAGTAGATTTAGGTGAAAAATATCAGAAAAATCTAGGTTTTTATTCATAGCAATTATTTCCTAAAATTGGAGGATGTTATGGCAGCTAAAGAAAAATCAGCAAAAATTAATATTGGTATTGATGCAGAAAAACGCCAAAAAATAGCTGAAGGTTTATCGCGACTGCTGGCGGATACCTACACACTGTATTTAAAAACCCATAACTTCCATTGGAATGTTACAGGGCCGATGTTTCAAACCTTACATTTAATGTTTGAAACCCAATATAATGAATTAGCATTAGCTGTTGATTTAATAGCCGAAAGAATTCGGTCTTTAGGCTTTCCTGCACCAGGTTCCTACAAAGAATTTAGTACATTAACTTCCATAGAAGAAACAACAGGCAAAGTAAAAGCAGAAGACATGATTAGTCTACTGGTAGAAGGGCAAGAAGCAGTAGTAAGGACAGCCCGATCGATCTTTCCCTTAGTAGATGAAGTCAACGACGAACCTACAGCAGATTTACTCACCCAAAGAATGCAAATTCACGAAAAAAACGCTTGGATGTTAAGAAGTTTGTTAGAGTAAAACTACCCTTTTTATCCTAAGATATAATCAGGAATGGGAAATAAAGATATAACCATCTATTACCCATTTCTGGTTAACCATGATTAGGATATACTCAAAATGACTAATTACCAAATACCAGATTATAGCGATCGCCTGCAAAATCTCATGGAAAAAGCAGGTATTTCCACCAGTAAAGAATTAGCAAAAAAAGCCGATATTTCCGAATTAGAATTAAACCGGATAAATCGGGGCTTAGTAATGCAAACCAGAGTAGAAATCCTGCTAAAAATAAGTCAAGCATTGGGAGTTTCTCTACCAGAAATAATAAATACTTTTTCAGAAGTAAAAATACCAACAGAAAAACCAAATAATAATAGATTAACCGATTTAGAAAAAGAATATCGCCGTTTAGAAACAAAAATACAACAGCAACGCGAGATATTAATGCAGGAGTTTCAAGAGTCTACATTAAATGCGATCGAATCCTGGTTAATCCAATGGCCAACAATTACAGCTAAAGTTAAAGAAAATCCAGAAATATCAGCAACAAGATTATTACCTTTAATAAAACCTTTACAACAATTATTACAAAATTGGGGAGTAGAATCGATCGCGGCAGTAGGGGCAGAAATTCCCTACGATCCACAATTCCATGACTTAATGCAAGGAAATGCCGAACCTGGAGAAACAGTCAAAGTTCGTTACACTGGATATAAGCAGGGAAATAAACTATTATGGCGGGCAAAAGTTAACCCTATACAATAAATTTAAATAATTAATAACAAAATATACAGGTGCATTTTCCAATTATAAACAGTTATTTTTGCACCCGTTTTTTCTTTTTTTATTGCACCGTTTTTTCTTTTTTTATTGCGCCGTTGTTGCGCCGTTGTTGCGATGAGAGCGCTTTAGGCTATGCACAAAAATGATAAATATTTATATAGTAAAAAACTTGTGTTTTATTATCATTAAAATTGACATTACAAATATCTATAAATTTTATTTATAATTTAAGGCGCACTCAGCGCAACAACGGGTTTTATATTTATTATCTATAAAGGCGCACTCAGCGCAACAACGGGTTTTATATTTATTACCTTATATCAAGGCGCACTCAGCGCAACAACGGGTTTTATATTTTTATAGCCGATCGCACTCAAAAAAGTTATTAAAGGTTAATATAGAAAAACTGTATTGGAAAAATATATAAATGAATCGTCGATATTTTCTCACGAGTGCTGGGGCACTTTCCCTTAGTCACATCCTGGCTGGCTGTAGCAATAAAAATCAAGAAACCTTAAAAATTCGAGTATTAAAAAACTCTGTACCACCACAGTTACTAAATGAATTTCGCAAAATTGTATCAACACCAATTAATTTAGATTTTACTCCAGTAACACAATTACAAGAATTATTCAAAGAGTTACAAACATGGCAACAGAAAAAAGATAATCCTATACCAGAAAAATCCTGGTTTTCCTTTTTACCTTGGGTAAGTAACAAAAGTAATACTATCCCTGATTTAGTGATGTTAGGTGACTATTGGCTAGGAAAAGCGATCGAACAGAAATTAATTCAACCCTTAGATACACAACAACTAACTAAATGGCAACAACTACCCCAACGGTGGAAAAACATAGTTACTCGCAACGAAAAAGGGGAATTTGATGCTAATGGAAAAATTTGGGGGGCGCCCTATCGTTGGGGGTCTACAGTAATTGCCTATCGTCGAGATAAATTTGCTAAATTAGGATGGACACCTACAGATTGGAGTGATTTATGGCGAGAGGAATTACGCGATCGCATCTCATTACTTAACAGCCCTAGAGAAGTAATTGGTTTAACATTAAAAAAACTTGGTTACTCTTACAATACCCAACAACTCGACCAAATTCCTAACCTAAAATCAGAATTACAAAAACTACATTCCTCAGTAAAATTTTACAGTTCTAACAATTACCTACAACCTTTAATTTTAGAAGATACTTGGGTAGCAGTTGGTTGGTCAAGTGATATATTACCCATCATAGAAAATCTTCCTAATGATATTACAGCAGTAATTCCCCTATCTGGAACTAGTATATGGGTAGACTTATGGGTAAAACCTGCAAATATTAATGATACTAATTCAGCCCCATCAGCAAATTTTGCTCAACAGTGGATAGATTTTTGTTGGCAACCTCAATTAGCTGCTCAATTTTCAATTTTAGGAAAAGCCGCTTTTCCCATGTTAACAGGAATAAACCGAGAAGAATTGCCTAAAACTATCCGAGAAAATTCTTTAATTTTGCCCAATGCCGATATTTTTCAACGGAGTGAATTTTTGTTACCTATTTCTGGTAATGCTATTCAGCAATATCAAGCTTTGTGGCAGGAAATAAGAACATCTAGTCGCTACTGATCTAAAAAATTATTATTAGAACGTCCTCTTAGTCCAGATTTGCCTGATGCATCTAGGTTAATTTGACAACCAGAGGAATTACATAAATAGGTAGCTAAAAGATTTCCTTGTTTGTTGCAAACTTTAATATTATAGCCTTTTTCTCTAGCAACGTTACCAAATTGATTAATAAATTGGTAACGTTCTAGGTAATTTAATAAACTCCAGGCTTGACGATTTACAATGAGATTTACCCATTTAGTTTCTGGTTCTATTAACCAAGTATCCAGAATTTTACCACTAAATTTTTCAAATTGTTCTTTAACCCACCAAAAACTAGGTATATTAATCTGAATTTCTGAAGGTATGGGTGTTGGTAAGTTATCTACTAAAGGTTGACAAGCTGTAGGGTTTTCTGGTGGTGATTTTATTTCGATCGCCTGGGCAGAACAATTAAAAAATAACCAGGTAAAAGGCAATAAAAATATTAGCTTTGCTGAGTTTTTTTTAAAATTTAACATCCTAGATTTAGCTGGCATAATTAGGTTGATTTTGGTTAGTCTAGTTTTGGTAAATTTTGATTATTACCAATTATCTTAAATAATAATCCTAGTTCCCGATAAAAATACCATAGATATCAAATTTATCTATTGTTGGGGATATCTTAGCCTGAAACCTCTATAATTAATACATAGATATAAATTATCTCCTGTTCGATCGATTAATATCGATAATCAAATAGGTAAAAATGGTTTCAATTAATGGTGTAATTGGCAAAACAAAAAAATAAATTTTAGTATAAAAATCACATTTTTAAAAGGAGATTTGATAGCCTTTAGGGGCTGGTTATCCAATTAATTTAGTTTTTAACAGACAATTTTGATAACCTCGCCTTATACTAGGCGATCGCCTGTAATATTATTATTTTCTCTATAGTTAATTATTTAATATGACTGGGGCGAGTTTATTTATATTATCGGTTAGCAGCTTAAGCAGCTTGCTGTATATTTGACTAAATAATATTGCTTTTAAATAATTCTTAAACACACTCAACATATTGCTATGCCAGCCTCCCAACCGCATTTTTCTGGCCTTTAGCAATGCCCTATTATTTTATTTTTTTATCACTACAACGAGAAAAAATTAAGGACTAGGTACTAATTTAATCCGTCCCGCATCCATTTCATCCATTAATAACTCTAATGCTTCATAATCAACATCAGAGATATAACCCAATCTCGTTAACTCACAGTTGATACCATTTTCAATATCAGGAGTCAACCGTTTTAGGTAAAGGGCTTTTTCTACAAGCTGACGAATAACACCCGTAGGTCTCATAACACGCTAAGTAAACTCCATATACTTGATTTTCTCTTAAAATACTGGCTATCATAGTGACTTAATCTGATTTTTAAAGTGATGTAAATCACAATGGACTTATACCCACTAGAGTTTGATTAAGTATTTTAGACTATGGGATATGGTATTTGCTAGAAAAATTAGGACAAAAACTTAGGACACTGATGCAGCCAGTCAAATAGTAAAATTTTTTTGTTGTGTTCTTGGTTTTTTGTTCCCTATTACATTAGAAATATAGGATTACCCTAATAAATTAGCTGAAACTATAATTTATAAAATTTTTAATACAGCTAAAGCGATGGGTAATTTGTATATTCCCATACAGTTATTTGAACGGCAATTACAGAATCTTTAAATAAATAGCCCAATCCAATAAAGATTTAGCAAAGATAGAAGATTTTAGTAGCAATTATTCTGTTTAGAGGGTATCTTCAAAGAAAATACAGAAGTTTTTTTAAATATTACCACTGAGGAGCCAATTATGCAGACTTTGATTGACCAAGCCCAAATTACCATCGTTGAACCATCGGGTCATTTAAACGCGGCTAATGCTGCCGAATTCCAAAGCCATTTGGCAAAAGCAGTGTCCCAAAATAACAATGCTGCCATATTAGTAGACATGGGCAAAGTCCAATCTTTGGACACCGCAGGATTAATGGCATTAGTATCAGGATTAAGTTTAGCCCAACGTTTACAACGGCGTTTTAGTCTGTGTTGTGTTTCTCCTACGATTAGAATAATATTTGAATTAACTCAACTCGATCGAGTATTTGAGATTTTTGATAATCATGCAGCTTTTAAAGTAGAAATCTCTTAAAATTTAAAACCTAATAATTAGCTTAAACCCGCTACATTACTACATACCCTAATAGGGTAAAGTTTTATATAGTATTCTGTTAACATTACTGTTCGATGGCAAATCGGCTGATAGTTTTTAGTGGGTAAATAATAGCAAAAACAAGCTTTTTATTTCTTGCGTATGATAATTCAGTCGCTGAAGATAGGCTTGAGAAATACTAGGGTGGATTACCATATAACAGGCAAAAAATTATTAAGCGGCAAAAGTTAACTACCGTAAATTAGTTAAAATTGTTAACAATTACTCTTAGTTAATTAAATTGTAAGGTGTTTCAAGTGTAATATTTAAGCAATAAAAACCAGCCTGATACACATTACTCAATAATATAGAAAATTATACTAACGATTGTTTTTGATATAAAAAAATAGCTATGATTATATTAAATCAACAAGCATAAATAAATCTAAATAAAACAATATTTTACCGACATAAATTAATGGTTTGAATTAAGATAAATAAGGGATTTTGAGGATTTAAATATTAAAGAAAAATATTATTAATAAATATTAAAAGATATTATTAATAAATAAACCCAGAAAGATGGGGTCAAAATTAGACTTTTCATTTTGTAGAGTTAAAGTTAAAATAAAAAAAAGCCGTCCTGGAAGGATGGGTTTTTTTAGCCAGTTTTTCTGAACAGAGTTAAACGTGAAAGAATTAATCACGCCAGAAATTCAACGCCCTGCACGTTACCTGGGTAACGAGCTAGGAGCCGTTCATAAACCTTGGAATAATGCCGTTGTGCGTTGGGTATTGACTTACCCAGAATTGTATGAAGTAGGTGCAGCCAATTTAGGCCATATAATTTTATATAATATATTGAATGCCCAGCCCAGGCAATTGTGCGATCGCGCCTACTTACCAGCCCCAGACTTAGCCGCGAAATTACGATCGACTCAAACCCCCCTATTTGCAGTAGAATCACAGCGATCGGTCACAGACTTTGATATTCTAGGCTTTAGTCTCAGCTACGAATTAGGAGCCACCAACATTTTAGAAATGCTGGACTTAGCAGGCATTCCTTTAACTAGTCAAGAGCGAAAAACATCCGGGAAAAATTGGCCATTAATTTTTGCAGGTGGACAAACAGCCACATCTAACCCAGAGCCATACAGCGACTTTTTAGACTTCATCGCCTTGGGAGATGGAGAAGAATTACTACCAGAAATAGGCTTAGTTATAGAAGAAGGCAAAACCGCAGGTTTAAGCCGTGCAGAATTATTATTAGATTTAGCCCAAATACCAGGGGTATATGTACCAGAATTTTACGACATAAATGGAGATGGGGGAGTATATCGTAACCGAGAAGATGTACCAGAGCGAGTATTGCGAAGAGTAGCCATACCAATACCAGAATACTCCATCGGGCTAGTACCATACATGGCCACAGTACATGATCGCCTAACCATAGAAATACGTCGAGGATGTACCAGAGGATGTCGTTTTTGTCAGCCAGGAATGCTAACAAGACCCGCCAGAGATGTAGAGCCAGAGCAAGTAATAGAAGCCATCGATCGAGGCATGAGAGCCACAGGCTATAATGAATTTTCCCTATTATCCCTGAGTTGTTCCGACTATTTAGCCTTACCAGCAGTGGGAATGGAAATAAAAAACCGCTTAAAAAACGAAAATATTTCCCTATCCTTACCATCCCAAAGAGTCGATCGCTTTGATGAAAACATCGCCAACATTATCGGCGGAACCAGACAAACCAGCCTCACCTTTGCACCCGAAGCGGGAACCCAAAGGATGCGAGACATCATCAACAAAGGACTAACCAACGAAGAATTACTCAGAGGTATAAAAACAGCCCACGAACAAGGCTGGGATAAAATCAAACTATACTTTATGATTGGCTTACCAGGGGAAACCGACGCAGATGTAATAGGCATAGCCGAAACAGTGCGCTGGTTACAAAGAGAATGTCGGGCAGAAGGCAGAAAACGGTTAAATTTTAATATCACAATTTCCAACTTCACCCCAAAACCCCACACACCTTTTCAATGGCATTCCGTTGCCACCGCCGAATTTGAACGCAAACAAGCCCTATTAAAAGCAGAATTTCGCCATAACAAAGGAATAAAAGTAAACTTTACTGATGTTCGTATTTCCGCAATGGAAGACTTTTTAGGGCGAGGCGATCGCAGTTTAGCGCCAGTCATTCGTAGGGCTTGGGAACTTGGCGCCGGTATGGATTCCTGGTATGAAAGTATAGAACGGGCTTTTAATGCTTGGGAACAAGCAATTGCAGAAGCGGGTATGACGTGGAAATATCGCCTTTTAGAAACAGGCGAATGGGTAATAGGAGTTGGAGAAGAAAACACCAACGAAAAATTACCTAACCTAGATCAGCCCTTACCCTGGGATATTATCGACACCGGTATAGATAAAAATTGGCTCAAAGCTGACTTGCAAAAAGCCAAAGCCGCAGCAACAGTACCCGACTGTTCCTTTGATGGTTGTTCCCATTGTGGTGTTTGCAGTATAGATTTCGGTCATAATATAGTTATAGAACCTCCACCAATACCAGAATTTGCCGGAAATAGTAGCCCAGAGCAAAAACGTAGTCAAAGATTACGAGTTTGGTTTGGTAAGCTAGAAGATATGGCGTTGGTAAGTCATTTAGATTTGGTAAGATTATTCGATCGCGCCCTGCGGCGAGCATCTTTGCCCATATCTTTTAGTGGTGGTTATCATCCCGGACCAAGAATAATGATTGCCAATGCTTTATCCTTGGGATATACAAGTACTGGGGAAATAGCCGAATTTGAACTTACCGAAGCAATGTCAGTCAATAGTTTTCACGAAAGGCTGGCGGCGCAATTACCCGCAAATATTCCTATTTACCGAGTCGAGGAAGTTGATGTCAAAGCTCCGGCATTAACTCAGATGCTAGAGAAAGCCGAATATTGTATTACAATAGCTACAAATGCTTCTGATGAGAAGGCGAAAAAATGGGATAATGAAGAAAATTATGTTGGGGTAAATGACTCATTAGCAATAGTTAAACCCGAACAATGGCTAGTTTGGGCAGAGGCTATTTTAGCTAGTGATGCTATCTGGTGGGAACAAAAAACTAAATCAGGTAAAACGCAAAAGGTAAACCTACGCGATCGCCTGTTTGAATTAGCCATAGTAGAGTCTCCTCCATCAGAGGTGCAATATTATCTCAGAGCTAAAACACCTGCAACATTTGTGCGCTATATTAGCGCCTGCCGCAATGACGGCACTCATTTAAAACCAGAACATATTATCTATATGTTCGAGCAAGTAGCACAGCAAGAATTTCAACTTCTGCACGTACATCGATCGCAATTAATTCTTTAACCAAATTTTGTGAATATGGCTTGACAAAAACATATTTTTGTGATATAGCGTTTTGATTTTGACAAGGCCAAGTTAGGCCAAGTTGTCTAACCAAGCCTTGAGCATCTCAACGCCACAACAAAAATAAACACCGCAACAAATACGGGCGGCTGATAGCCCCGTATTTGGGCAGCAGGACAAAAAGCCACCATGACTAATAAATTTTCAGCAATGGTCAGGTCAGTTAATACACATTTGGGCACATCTGGGCAACAAAAACCAATCAATTCTTGTTAAGAAATCATCTAAAATTATGTCTGTTTCCGATTAGATATTATCTTTCGCGCAGATGTCTAATATAATTCCGTAGTCTCAACCTAAATTACTTCAAGTTTTTTGCCAAACATTACAAAAGTCTAGCTATCAGCCCCAATATTGTTGATTGTTAATTATTAGCATCCAGCGAGAGCGAAGCCAATTAAAATTTGCAATCAAAACCGACAAAATTAGAAAATTGATCATTAATGATTTGTTGATAGCTAAAAGCTATTTTTGAGGAAATTGAATGCCAAAACAACTTATTATCGCCGAACAGCATCGCATTGCTGCCGTTTTTTCAGAAGATCAAATCCAAGAAATCATCGTTGCCAAAGGTAGCCATCAAGTTAGTGATATTTATTTGGGAATAGTTGAAAACGTATTACCCGGTATAGATGCAGCTTTTGTTAACATCGGTGATGCCGAACGCAATGGATTTATTCATGTAACAGACTTAGGACCTTTAAAACTAAAACGAACTTCAGGAGCCATTACCGAACTGTTAGCACCACAGCAAAAAGTTTTAGTACAAGTAATGAAAGAGCCGACCGGGAGCAAAGGTCCTCGGCTGACAGGAAATACTACTCTACCCGGTCGTTATCTAGTATTAATGCCCTTTGGTAAAGGAGTAAATTTATCTCGGCGGATTAAAAATGAACCTGAACGTAACCGCCTTAGAGCATTGGCGATTTTAATCAAACCTTCTGGCATGGGTTTGCTAGTGCGAACTGAAGCCGAAGGAATGAGCGAAGAAGCCATCATGGAAGATTTAGAAGCTTTACAAAAACAATGGGAAAATATTCTCCGCGAAGCAAGTTCAACCAGAGCGCCAGCCTTACTAAACCGGGATGATGATTTCATTCAAAGAGTGCTGCGGGATATGTACAGTGCTGATGTGAATCGCATTGTAGTAGATTCTAGTCACGGAATTAAACGAGTCAAGCAAAACTTAATGAATTGGTATGGAGGTAAAACTCCATCAGGAGTTTTGATAGACCATCACCGCGAACGAACTTCAATTTTAGAATATTTCCGGGTAAATGCTGCTATTAGGGAAGCCCTAAAACCTAGAGTTGATTTGCCTTCGGGTGGTTATATTATTATTCAACCCACAGAAGCTTTAACGGTAATTGACGTCAACTCAGGCTCATTTACTCGATCGGCTACTGCTCGTGAAACAGTACTTTGGACTAACTGTGAAGCAGCTACAGAAATCGCTCGCCAATTATGTCTGCGAAATTTAGCCGGAGTAATTATTGTCGATTTTATCGATATGGATAAACGACAAGATCAATTGCAGGTTTTAGAACATTTCAATAAAGCGCTAAAATCTGATAAAGCTAGACCGCAAATAGCTCAACTTTCGGAATTAGGATTAGTTGAACTTACTCGTAAACGTCAAGGTAAAAATATTTATGAATTATTTAGCCGTCCTTGTCCAACTTGTGGCGGTTTAGGACATTTGGTACATCTACCAGGAGAATTAGAACCAGAAGAAGAAGATATCGATCGCTCCTTTACTACAACTATCACACCTCAACGGGAATATCGCCCACCAGAACCAGCCGCACGGGAAATCTTCGAGCCGGAAATTAATAATGACCTGCAAGAAATGGATATAATGAATCATCCTAGCTATCAGGAACTCGGAGATCCTAATGCTCGCCGTCGCCGTCGTCGTCGCATCGGACTAGATGGGGAAATTAAAGAAGTAAATGATATCAGAGAAACTCGAATTCCTGGTAGCTTTATCAGTGCTAGTACTCAGTTAGAACTATTCGGAGATTCAGATTTACGCGAACCCAATGAATCATCTTATTCGCGGAGTATTTCTAAGGAAAATCGCCCAATACTCGATCGCAACCGACCCCTAAAACGGGAAATACCTAAACCTGTAACCGATCGCCCAGAAGTTATTTCCGTAGAAATGACTCATTTAGAACAAGAAGTTTATGCTTGGATGGGTGTTTCACCCCTAGTACGAGCCGAACGGGAAATTAAAAATCCCAAATCTGCTATTATCTCAGTTAGAGCGCCGGGAGAAGCAGAACCTGTTCAAACTGTTGTCGATGTAATGGCTAATACTCCCAGAATTTCTTCTCCTAGTTATAGTTATACTGAAGTATTACCAGAAGAAAATACCCCCGAAACTGTACCAGAAATTGATGATGATGATTTTTCTGCGGTAGCTTCTGATAATTTTGAAGAATCAGATATATCTCTTAGAGTTGTTAATGATGAAAATTCTGTAGATCTAGTAACTTCTAGTAATGATGCTAGTGAAATGGAAATGACATCGATCGATTCTGATGCTAATGTTCCCACTCGTCGGCGTCGGCGTCGATCTTCAGCCTTGGAAGGATAGGGTATGCCCCTGCCCGTAATTGCTGGTATAGATGAAGTAGGACGCGGAGCGTTATTTGGTCCGGTAGTTGCGGCTGCTGTGATTTTACCAGATAACGCTTGCAGCGTTTTAATAGAATCGGGAGTTAAAGATAGTAAGTTATTGTCTAATATTTCTCGGCAAAAACTCGTAGGAAAAATTCGGGAGTTGGCGATCGATTGTCAAATTGGTGTGGCTTCAGTCCGCGAAATCGATCGCTTAAATATTTTACAAGCAACTTTATTAGCCATGAAACGGGCTGTTTTAAAACTGAAAATTCAGCCAGAACTTTGTTTAATTGATGGTAATCAAACTATTCCTGATTTACCTTTCCCACAACAAACCATAGTTAAGGGAGATAGAGATAATTTAGCGATCGCTTCTGCTAGTATTATCGCCAAAGTTTGGCGAGATGACTTGATAATTCGTTTAGCTAAAAAATATTCAGTTTATGACTTGACAAATAACAAAGGATATGCTACAGCTAAACATCGAGCAGCTTTACAAATATACGGAGCCTCTCCCTTACATCGTCTTTCTTTTAGTCCTTGTCAAATTGGTAATATTTGGGAACAGCCAAGCCTTTTTTAATAGCAAAATATTCTGGTATTCTAAACAAATTAGATAACAAAAATAGAGGTTTTATGGAAAATAAGTCAGCCTGTACAACAGACTACCGAACTTTAGAACATTTACTAGCAGAAGGAAAGTGGTTTGATGCAGATGTGGAAACTGCTAAAAAAATCTGCGAAATCATGGGGCGAAAAAAAGAAGGCTGGCTGAGAGTAGAAGATATCAAAAATTTTCCATATAAAGATTTAGCTATCATTGATAAACTTTGGCTGCAATATAGTAACGGTCAATTTGGTTTTAGTGTGCAAAAACGAATCTGGCTAGAATGCGGTGGGGAACCAGGCATTTATAATGATACTGCTTGGAATAACTTTGGGGAAAAAGTTGGTTGGCGAGTTAATAATTATTGGCTACATTATTCAGAAATAAATTTTTCTCACCATGCTAATGCTGGTCATTTACCTAGAGTCGAAAAAGTTTTAGTTTGGTGGTGTGGTTTGGGTTTTGGCTGGTCTTTACTTTCTCGTTCTGATTTTTGACAAATTGTTAATATCCTGCGTGATTTATATTCTTGATTAGTTTCTAATTACATACAAGATTTTTAACATTTAAATCTATGTGCGATCGCGCAGGGTTAGGCTATCAATTCGCCTGGATTAACCCAAATTTTTCCAGGAAAATTGATTTTAATTTTAATTATGGTCGATATCTATTCTCAATTGCAAATAAATTTGGCTACAAATCTAATTTAGATAATAGGTTTATGGGCAGTATTGAAGCACCAGCATTAATTTTAGTTTTTGTTTGTGCTTTTGCCCATTGGTGATAATCTAACAATAATTGATGCATTAATCTTTGTTTAATTGTTAGTAATACACTGGCAAGTAAAGTGTTACCTGTTTTTTGTATAATTGCGGCGGGAGTAAAAGATAACGGTGGAGGTAATTCGACTTTTACTTCTAAATCTGCTCTACCGATAAGATAGGTTTTACTTTGGATGTGGGTGGGATAAAGATGGCCGACAAGGTGAAGTGTAAAACGTTTATTGAGATATTCTATTCCACGAATTTCACAATTTACTGATTTTAAATGAATTATTCCATCTGCTTCTGACCATACTTTAATATCTACAGTGGGCTGAAGATTTAGCATCATAAAGCTAAGGGGACGTATTTTTAAGCGATATACTTCCGGGCTAATTTGTTCTAAACGACTAGGATCTGTTAGAGCATATACTAAACGTTTAGGCTGCCGTAGATAGTGCTGGATGGGTATGGGTTGATCGGGTACTGTTAACTCTAGGGTCTGGGAGGCAAGAAATCGGGTGTACATGATGAGATGGGTAAGAAAAATTAATATTTTTATAGTTTTGTTAATTTTATTTTACAAATCTTTACAGATTTGGCAAGCGATCGCCTATTGCGATTTCAGTAGTTTAAAGCAAAATAGGGAAAATTCTTTTCCTATTTCAGATTTTTAATTAATTGTGTAATATAAAATGGTTAAAAATTCTATAGTTAAAAATTCTATAGTTAAAAATTCTATATTGTCCCTTTAAAATTAATGGGTAGGGTGCGTCAGACTCAAAATGTAAGCAATATAATCAGAGTTTAAAATTTTAGGTTTAAAATTTTGGGTTTAAAATTTTGGGTTTAAAATTTTGGGTTTAAAATTTTGGGTTTAAAATTCTGTCACACTATCCCAAATAATTAATTTTACTCAGGTACTTAATAATGGCTGTAATCATGGGGTCAATTCTGAGAAAATTAAAAATGATAGTTTTGATACAAAATTATATAAGAATTTCAAGGCTATGACATTATGACAGTATCCATTGCCCATTTAGGGCCAACGGGCACTTATGCGGAAGCTGCCGCCCTCGCTTATGGAAAGGAATTACAACAGACAACGGGGGCAGAGTATTTATTATGTCCCTATCCCAGTATTGCCCAGACTCTTAAGGGTGTCGCCCAGGGAATGGCGCATTTAGCTGTGGTACCTGTGGAAAATTCCATTGAAGGTAGCGTGACAATGACTATGGATACTCTCTGGCAGTTGGATAGTTTAATTATTCAACGGGCTTTAGTTTTACCGATATGCCATGCATTGTTGTCTCAAGCTGAAAATTTAACGGAAATTAAAACGGTTTATTCTCATCCCCAAGCGTTAGCCCAATGTCAGATATGGTTAGAAAAATTTTTACCCCATGTACAGTTAATTGCGGCTAATTCAACTACAGAAGCGGTGCAATATTTGGCTAAGGAACCTTCAGCAGCAGCGATCGCTTCTTATAGAGCTTCTCAACTTTATAATATACCAACGATCGCTTATCCAATTAATGATTATCCCGATAATTACACTCGTTTTTGGGTTTTAAGTCAGGGTGGTTTTAATTTAGATAATCCTCCTAATCAACATGGTAATACTCATACTTCTTTAGCTTTTAGTGTTCCTGCTAATGTTCCGGGGGCTTTAGTTAAACCTTTGAATTTATTTGCTAGTCGTGGTATTAATTTAAGTCGGATTGAGTCTCGCCCCACTAAGCGATCGCTGGGTGATTATCTTTTCTTTATTGATATAGAAGCTGATGCTACTCTACCGTTGGTTGTAGCTGCTTTACAGGAATTAAAAACCTATACGGAAACTTTAAAGATTTTTGGTAGTTATGGCATTCTGGCGATCGAAAAATAATTTTAATTATTCTGAAGATTTTTGGGTAAAGAGGCTTTAGCCTCTTGTTGTTTGGTTTATTACTGATATGTTTATTTTTGATTCTTATCAAACAAAATATCTTTTTATAAAAGATCTTTTTAACGCCAATAAAACCCAAGTAAATTATTAGTTTGAGTAATAATTTACTTGTATTGGTGGCGAGAATTAAGAACAAAATAAATATACTTAATTCTCGCATTTTGTCTGAGGTATTTTTAAAGCAAATTAGATTTATTCCAGCGCATCTTTGAGGGCGGTTCTAGCAGCTAGATGATTACGAGTATCAGAAAGAATTTTAGCTTCTCTTTCTAAACGAAGTGCGGTATTTTGCATTTCTAATAAAGTTTGCTGTTCTGTTGCTACACCATACAGGTTACTAGCTACCCAGTAGGATAATTCTGTAGGTAACGAGGGAATATCGTCGGGGAGTTCTATTTTTTGGTCGGTTAATTTAGCAGAAAGATGTACAACATCCTCCAGAAGTTGTCTAACTTCTGTGGCTAACGGTCGTAAATCTTGATTAGGAGTTTCATCAGATATCCATTCTACTAAGCCAACTAGATAGGGTTTTTCCCGTACTGTTTCCAGAATACGAAAGCGTTGTTGACCTAGTGTTAGCATTTTCATCCGATCGTCTGGGAGACGCTGATAATGAACAATTTCGGCACAACAGCCAACAGCGGCGGCTTTACTTTGTATTGGATCCCACATTAGCACACCAAAACGGCGATCGCTCTCCAAAATCGTATTCATCATAATTCGGTAGCGAAATTCAAAGATATGCAAAGGCAGGGGTCTATTTGGAAATAGAACTACTTCCGGCAAAGGAAATAGTGGTAATTCTCGAACAGCGACAGAGGAGGAGGATGCCATCTTTTTACAAAGAAAAAAGTAATAGTGATTTTTTTGTTACTGTAACCTGAGTTGGTCTTAAAAAAAAGAATTACAGCAGAAGACGGAAAAGTTTATTAGTAAGGTATTTGCCAAATTTTAACGCTATTGTCTTTACTACTGCTGGCGAGTAGCTGACCATTCGGGCTAAAGGCAATGCTGCTGATATAGTCATTATGACCTTCTAGGGTACCTAATAATTCTCCTGTTTGTAAATTCCAAATTTTGATGGTTTTATCCCAGCTACAACTGGCTAAAATTCGCCCATTGGGGCTGATTTTTACTTCTGGAATGTTATCTAAATGTCCTTCTAGGGAGTCCCTTAGTTCGCCTGTGGATAAGTCCCAAATTTTTATGGTGCGATCGACGCTACTACTGGCCAGTATTTGGCTATTGGGACTGATAGCAACGGAGGTTACTACGGAGGAATGGCCAATAAATGTTTGTATGGCCATACTTGTATTTATTTTCCAAATTTTTATAGTTTCATCTTTGCTGCCACTAACGAGGGTTTTGCCGTCGGGACTAATAGCTAGACAAGTTGCCCAACGAGAATGGCCATCAAAACTTCGTACCATTTCTTTATTTTGCAGTTGCCATAATTTAATGCGATGTTGATGGCCGATACTGGCGATTTTTTTACCAGAAGGTGTAAAAGCTATGGCAAATATCCCCCCACAACGAGTATTGATCGCCTGGGTTATTTGACCTGTGTTTAAATTCCAAATGTTGATTTTACTGTCTAAGCCCCCACTTGCCAGGGTTTTGCCATCAGGACTAATGGCGATCGACCAAATTTCTCCTGTATGACCTTTAAGACTACGAATTAATTCTCGGTTGGGTAAGTTCCAGATAGCTACAGTGGCACCTATACTACCTGCTATAGTTTCTCCATCTGGGCTAATGGCGATGGATCTCACCCAAGCGGGAAAGTTTAAATCGCCTGGAATTGTGTACACCAGTTGTGCATTCTGCCAAGATGGAGGTAATGATGTACTCATAGATCAGCTATTTAGTGGGAAGTATTATCACGATTTTAATTAAATTAGAGAATTTAGCTACATCTAATTATCATTATTCTTAAATTCAATATTTTTCTGGCTAATATTGTTATGTTTATATTAATTATTCATTAATAATTATAGTTGATTATTATCATTTTTTTTGATTTTTGTATATTTATTTTCCCATATTAATTTGTTGTACATATCTTTTATCTTATTTTTACAGATAATTTCCCCTAATTATATATTACTTTTTCATCACCATTTAGTTTTATTAGACCGTTCTATAAAAAAATTCATATAAATTCATAAATTTTAGCAAAACTCTTTAGTACGCAAAAATATTAAATGAATTTTAAAATTCTAAAAATCATTGTTGCCCTGTCTTCGCTAAAATAGACTATAAATAAAAATTATAGATATTTCTTCCTGTTAAAATACTATTTTTTTGCAAAGATGCACCCAAAATATTTGTATTTCCAGTAACTTAGTGGAAGATTTAGTTAAATTTTAGCCAAAAAATAAAAAAATAGGTAAAAATAGAACTCTGTTAACTGAATATTTAAGATATACTTAAGATAGGAAAAAATCAGGAAAAAATAATGGATTGTAATCTCTCTGCTACTCTGCAAAGTCTTCGTAATTCTATAGTGGTAATTGGCTATGGGAATGAGTTGCGAAGTGATGATGGGGTGGGACAAAAAATAGCAAATCAGGTGGAACATTGGGGAGTGCCTAATGTGCGATCGCTGGCAGTACATCAATTAACACCTGAAATAGCAGAAACTATTGCTGATGCTAATACAGTAATTTTTGTTGATGCTTATCCTGCTAGTGATGAAAATTCTACTGTACAAATTATTAGTATAGAACCGGCTGATTCTCTGGATAGTCCCATCGGTCATAGCAGCGACCCTCGTTCCCTTCTGGCTTTAACTGAACATCTTTATGATCGCACTCCCCACGCCTGGGTAATCACTATACCTGCTTTTAATCTTAATTTTGGTGAAAGTCTTTCTCCCCTCACTGAAAAAAGCATGGAAGATGCTTTAGAAGAAATAGATTATTTAATCAGAACCCCTCAAGTATCTACAAACTAACAAAAATTGCATCAGTTTATATTATGACTGTAAAAATCTAGTTCACTATAACCAAAACTGACAATTAATTCCCTGTGTTATATAGAAAGTCTTGTTTAAAATAGTGATAAAAACCCTAGTCATTTAAAATCGAATTTATCTATAAATCCGATTAATTAGCGGGCTAAAATAACCCTGCCAGAAAAAATAATAAATGCTATTATATAGCAGTTGTAATGTTGTACTAAAAAAGTTGTAATAAAAATGCAAAAAAACTAAACTACAGAATAATATTAAAAATAACCAAAATTCTCTAAAATGCTCCCCTATAATAATTATGCATGAAGTTAGTTTAATGGCAGATACTTTAGATATTGCGATCGAACATACCAAACGCCAAGGCGGATATAAAATTCACTGGTTAAAAATGCGAATAGGGGAATTATCAGGAGTAGTTCCCGCAGCTTTAGAATTTGCTTTTGATGTAGTCACAAAAGGAACCATAGCTGAAGGTGCAAGACTAGAAATAGAATTAGTACCAGTTATATGTTATTGTTCTAAATGTCAACAAAAATTTCAACCAGTAGATTTATTTTATGAATGTCCCCAATGTCAAGAAATAAGTACGGATATTCAACAGGGAAAAGAAATTGAGTTAACTTCTTTGGAGGTTTCCTAAAATGTGTAAAGATTGCGGTTGCAGTGTAGTCGGTACAATAGGTATTCATAGTCATAATTACGACCATAATCACGACCATAATCACGACCATAATCACGACCATAATCACGACCATAATCACGACCA
>CAWUOF010000013.1:0-18607 GCA_963923765.1 uncultured bacterium
GTCTTAGATTTGGGATTAATTTAAATCAGTAATTACTAGGTAAATACATTTAGTAATTAAATTAATAATTAACTAAAATATCATGATATAATTGAAATATTTTAAAAGAATATCTATTACAAATTATAAAAGCTAGTTATTTTTAGCCCATTAGCCCAATTTTATCCTACTTTATCGCAAAATAAACTAAATTCATACCTTCTTTACGACTATGCACTTTACCATTAGCTTTAAGCTGTTTTAAACAAATTTGAATCATAGATATTGGTCTGTTGAGAGTCTTACTTATATCAATTACTTTCAATCCATTTGGAGATAATTTAATTAATTCTAAAACCATTTGGGCGGTAGTTTTTCCGCCTCTGGGCTGAATTACAATAATTTCTGCCATTCCCATTTCCTTGAATATTGGTAAAATTACTTAAGTTCATATTCGGAATGGGAAAAAGTAAACCCGGAATAAATCAGCTAATATTGCTAATAATATTGTTAAAACTTGATAATTTTTGCGATAAATTTTATAATTTTTAGAGAAAGGGTTTTGGAGAAAACCGTTTATTTACTTTAGGTAAAATTTAATGCGGCGTTATTTTGTTTGTCTGTTATTAGTATTTTTAATGTTATTTTTTCAGCAAAATATAGCTTGGGCTAATATGGCAAATCCCTGGAATGCTGGGGATACAGTTGGGGAACCGATCGGGGTTTTTCGTCAGTTGGATATTATCCAGGAAAATTTATTATTTGATTTGCGATCGCTCACTAATTCTCAACTAAATCTAGGGCAAATTGTTGCTAATTATCTCATTAATAATCAAGGGGAAGCGGCAAATGTTGACCTATTGTTTATTTCTCCTGGTATTAAAACAGGTAATGTTACTATTGATGGTAATAACATACCATTTCAAATAATAAATAAACCTAAGATAGCACCAGAATGGCAAAAACCTATAAATATGCCAATGTTAGGCGAAATGATGGGTTTTGCTCAGGCAGATGCCAATTTTACCCTATATAGTCAATTGGAAACTGGGTTTCAGTTTACAGCAAATTTACCCAAGGGTAAGCATTCAATACAAGTTAGTTATTTTGTGAAACCTAATGAATATAACGGTAGTGATATATATCGAGAATATTTAATCGGTTATTTGTTAACTCCTGCGCGCAATTGGGCATCATTTGGTAAGTTAGATATGGAGGTAAAATTACCGCCGGGATGGGAGGTAAAAACTTCTTTAGAAATGCAGCGTCATGGTGATATTTTACAGGCTAGTTTTAATGGTATTCCTGCGGATTTTTTCGGTATTACTACACGCCCGCCGATATGGTTTATTAGTAGTTTCATGGGGGCGATCGCTCGTGGTGGTGGTTGGATATTAGGTATCTTTATTTCTATATATTTAGCTAGTAAAATTTCTCAATTATCTTATAAAAAACCAGGTTGTAGAAAATTAGTAATTTTTGTACCAGCAGTTATAGTATTAGTATTTATTGTCGGAATTATTTTTACTATCTGTGGTGTATCTGGAGAATATTTGCGGGGTGTAATATTAGATAATGGTCATATTTCTAGTACTTGGCAATATGGAGAAAATTTTATTTTGTTTTTGTTTATGCCGCTTTTAGGTATTCCATTAGGAACTTTGTTAACTTTATTTGCAGCTTTGTATTTTTCTAAAGCGAAAAAACCAGAGATTAAATAATTTATATTTTGTTTATGGATATTTAACTATGCCATAATTTATCTTTTATGTTTAATATCTTTTTTTAACGCTTACGCAAAGGTGGTTTGTTATTCGTTTATTTTTTTATTATTTAGTTGATTTTTTGATATTACCAGGTAACTCGATCGCGTAGTTTTTCTAACATTTTTGGCCCGACTCCTGAGACGCGATTTAAATCTTCTAAGGAAGTAAACGGTTTTTTCTGTCGGGCTGCGATAATGCGTTGCACTAATTTTGGTCCGACTCCGGGTAGGGCTTCTAATTCTGCTTGACTGGCAGTATTTAGATTAACTTTTGTGGTTATTTCTGCTTTGGTTAAATTAGGGTTATTTTCGGTAATTTTTCCTGGGGATGCAATAGGTGTTTTTTGAGTTTGAGGACATAGTTTTTGCCTCATTTGGATTTTTTGTTGCAGACTAGGTGTTATACCTAAATTTGCATTTTGATAAAGGCGTTCAAATTCTCGGTTAAAATGGGCTGTAACTGTTGGGTTTTCTATAATTATCACTGTTTCATCATTAGTGTTATCGGCAGCAACAGTCCAATTGTGGGAACCAGTAATTATTGTTCGATCGTCTATAATTCCAAATTTATGATGCAGTAAATCTCCTTTTGATAGTAAAGGTACTCCGACAGTATTAATTGATTTTTGCCAAGGATGATTTGCTTTTTCATACTGACAGCTTTCGTTGGGAATAGCTACTCCCATCATGTCTAGGGCTTCGCTATAGGAACGATAAGCAAAATTTGCATCTATTAATGCTTTAATTTCTACTCCCTGTTGATGGCGTGTTTGTAAAATGTCTGCTAAACGCTGTTCGGAAAAAACAAATAATGCTATGTTAATTAATTTAGTGGCAGTATTTAAATTTTTACCAATTAAACCATTACTACTTTGCTGCCAAGGTATTGTTTTACTGGTGGGGGAAAATTGTACTGTAATGGTGGAATTTAGTAGTTTTATTTGTTGAGGCGATCGCACAGGTTTATTTATACCAAATTTACTATCTGATTTGTTACCTGGTCCATCCCCCCACATGATGTTAAATTCTTGGGTAAATATTTTAGTTAGTTCAGAATTATCTATTTTTATAAGATTATTAGCATTACCAAGACTGTTACTATAGCGAAAATCTCCGTGTATATCACTCATAGTAAAGTTAGCGGAAGTTATAATTACATTTTTGCCATCAATAAGCACAAATTTATGATGCATTAAGCCGCTACCTTTGGAACCGTCGGCAGTGTCATCAATTATCGGTATTCCAGCATTTTTTAATAGTACTACAGCATCTCTTTGATTGATTTCCTCTGGAGTAATTATATTATTTTTATCAATATCTAATAATTCCCGTAATTCCTGATAGCGATCGCCTTCTCTTTCTGTCATTTTTGCTAGTTCAGCATCAGTAAGGTTACGAAAAGGACGAGTATAGATATTTTCTAATATTACTCGTACTTTAACTCCAGCTTTGTGGCGATCGACTAAGGCTTTAGCAATATTTGGTAAACGTAATTCTTGTACTGCTACATCTATCGAGAATTTAGCGCTATTAATACCATCAATGATTATTTGTTCTAAATTATCTCCTGCCCTTTGTTTCTGGCGATAAGGTTCTATATATTCTGCCGCTTGGTTGTGATTAAAATAAACTTGAATTAAGTTATCTTGAGGTAGGGGTAATTGTTTCTTAATTTTGGGTTTATCAGTTTGACAAGCTGTAATATTTGCTGTTACTAATATTGACAAAAATAACCGCAGTGAAAATTTAGCAAATATCGACATATTTGGTAATTGTATGATAATGTTATTAACAACATCTAAAATTTTACCATAATTTTTTTATAGGAAAAATAATTAATTTGAGCAAGGAAGGCGATCGCATTTATTTTAATTGCGATCGCTAATTTTTTTTCATCTTAAAAATCTAAGGTTTCAATACATTAGCCGCAAACTGTCCTTGCACATTACCAGCCGGAGAATACTGACAAACAACATAAAAAGCATTAAAATTTGTACCGTTCATTACTTTAGTACCCTGTGCTGCACCACAACCTAAATTAGTACTATTTTTCCAGACTACTTGGGTAAAATGACCAGTTGCCGAGGAAAAAACTGGATTGTTATAATCATAGCTTGAAACTTCATTATACCAGCTAGTAACTGCTTTGTCTGCTAAGACATCTGGGGTGATAGAAGTTGCTGTAGTATAGTAAACATAAAGATTTTCTCCTGCCCCATTACGTTGAGTGGAATCGCTATGTTGAAATAATTTATTATCTGCTAGATATTGAGCCCAACTTTGAGCAGTGGTATTAACATTATTATCAATTACCATATTGGGGCTTTTATGGGTAGTGCGATAACCATTATGCTTAGATAAAGCTGTATTCCGTAAGGTGGTTAAATCCATAGCTGTTTGTGCCATAGCAATACTATTACTGTTCGCACCTAAAGAAATAATACTTGCACATCCTACTAAAGTCATGCCAATTAATTGTTTTTGGTTCATTATAATTCAACCCTGATATATTTATTTTCCTGGATAATTATATACTTTAAATAATTAAAAAATAATATAAAATCTTTATAAAAAATTTTCATGGTGATCGATGTCCATCAAGATATAATAATTTAACGATAACTGTAATTTATACTCAATAAATTATCTAAAACTTCTCTACTATTATATCTAATAACAATAATTTTGACTTTATTTTCACTTAATGGTAATTTATTTGATAAATTTTTTTATTTATTTTATACATAATTAATAATTACTTTTTATACATAAATTTTGTAGGGTGTCCCTTTTTCTTTTAGTTTCTTTGCTGCCCATTTTATAATATAAAACGTAAATATTAAATATTATTGATTTATTTTACAATATATTAAGATAATAAACCTATTTTATGCTGTCAGTGGTATCGATCGCACCTACATTAAGAAATTTTTGCAAACATTCAATATTTTACATATTAATGTTTTAATATTAAATATATACAGATGCTAAATTTTATAGCAAAAACCAAAGTATATATCATAATAGCAAAAAAACATATTTTAACTATGTCAACCTAATTAAAGTTTTGTGAATATGCCAAGCAAGGGAAGACAGCGCCCTAACATTTTTTATAACTTTGAAATGAAAAAAACAACTTCAGAGGGTAAAATTTATGCAAGAAATTAATCTTGATAAAAAAACGCCAGTTTTACGTCCGTTAACACCTAGTTTAACGTCGTCTGGTGGGATATGTTTAAGAACTTTTACAGGTCATGCTAACGGGGTAACTGCTGTAGCAATAACTCCCGATGGTAAACAGATAATTTCCGGTGCAGATGATAGAAACATTAAAATCTGGAATATAGAAACAGGGGCAGAAATAGCTACTCTTACAGGTCATACAGACTGGGTAAGAGCAGTATTACTTACTCCCGATGGAAAACATTTAATTTCCGGTTCTGATGACCATACTATTAAAGTTTGGAATTTGGCAGAAAAAGCCGAAATTTTTACTCTCAAAGGTCATACTGACTGGGTAAGAACCCTAGCTATAACTCCTGATGGAAAAAAATTAATTTCTGGTTCTTCAGATCAAACTATTAAAGTTTGGAATTTAGAAATAGGAAGAGAAATTTTTACCCTGGCTGGTCATACAGGTATAGTCAGAGCAGTAGTAGTAACTCCTGATAGTAAGCAAATCATTTCTGGTTCCTTTGATAATACTATTAAAGTTTGGAATTTAGAAACAGGAACAGAACTATTTAGCCTGATTGGTCATAATAGTGCTATTAGAACATTAGTGATAACTTCTGATGGAAAAAAAATAATTTCTGGTTCATTTGACCATACTATAAAAGTATGGAATTTAGCCAGTAGAAAATTAATTTTTACCCTAAAAGGTCATACTAATACAGTGAGAAGTATTGCCATATTACCAGACGATCGAATTATTTCGGCTGCTGATGATAAAACCTTAAAAGTTTGGAATTTAAAAACCGGAGAAAAACTGTTTACCCTGACAGGTCATAAAGATACAGTAAGAGCAGTTGCAGTTACTCCTGATGGTAGTCAAGTTATTTCTGCTTCCTTTGATAAAACTCTAAAATTATGGAGTTTAGAAACTGGTAAGGAATTTATTAGTTTTTCTCGCCATAACGATAAGGTTTTAGGAGTAGTTGTTACTTCTGATAATAAAAGATTAATTTCCGCTTCCTTTGATCATACTATCAAAGTATGGAGTTTAACAACAGGTAAGCTAATATTTAACTTAGTAGGTCATACAGATAAAGTACAAGCATTAGCAATACTACCAGGCGATCGAATTATTTCCGGTTCCCGTGATACTACCCTAAAAGTATGGAATTTATACAACGGTAAAGAAATTTTTACCTTAAAAAATCATCGCGGTTGGATCCGAGCAGTAGCAGTTACTCCGGATGGGAAAAAAGCCATATCTGCTTCCATAGATGAAACTCTCAAAGTCTGGAATTTACAAAGACAAATCGAACTTTTTACCCTCAAAGGTCATAATAGTTCTGTACAAGCTGTAATAGTTACTCCCGATGGTAAATTAGCCATTTCTGCTTCAGTTGACCAAACTTTAAAAATTTGGGATTTAGAAACAGGAACCGAAATAAAAACCCTGAAAGGACATAAAGGTACAGTTAGATCAATTGCTGTTACTCCTGATGGTAAACAAATAATTTCTGGTTCCTCAGATCATACTATAATTATCTGGGATTTAGCAACAGGTCAAAAACTTTTTACCCTGACCGGTCATACTGGTAGGGTAAGAGGGTTAGCCATTAGTTCCGATGGAAAATTATTAGTTTCTGCTTCGGAAGATACAACTATTAAAGTTTGGAATTTAGCTACTTATGAAGTAATTGCTAGTTTCATAGGTGCAGATGCTTTATGGTGTTGTAATATTACCTCAGATGGCAAAACTATAGTTGCTGGTGAAGCATCAGGCAGAGTGCATTGTTTACGGTTAGAAAATGTAATTTTCTAATTTCTAATTAGAATTTACGATGAAGCTAAATTAAGTGGGGCGAATTAATTTTATTAAATAAACATCAAAAATTTAGGTTAATTTTCCCCTCGGTGCATATTAAACTTGTAAATTAAACTGGTAAAAAACTGTTGTTGCGCTGTTTTCTTTAAAGTGGAATATAACCAAAAATTATAAATATTTGTATAGCCAAAATATTGTTTTTTGGGAAATATGAAATGCTCATCGTAACAACTTTACGGGCGAAGACAAACAACGGGTGCAACAACTTTACGGGCGAAGACAAACAACGGGCGAAGACAAACAACGGGGTACAGTTTGAAATTATAAATGTGGTAATAAATAAAAACCTATAATAAACCCACCTGATATTTATTAATATACAGGCAATTTATAGGTAACTAATATTAATTTTTATTTTTATGTCAACTTACTGTATGATGTTAAATATCTACTATAAATTGTCGAGGTGTTTATGACTAATTCATCCAATATTAATAATTCTGCTTCTAATTTTCCCTTTGTAACACCACAAGCTATCAGTGATTTAACCAGCATACAAGCCTTTAATTCCCTATTTAATAATAATCAAAATGAAATAAAAAAAGCCGCCACCCAATTAAAAATAAATTGGCAAAAATGGGCGGTAGCTTTTGATGCTCAATGGTTTGCTCCTAGCGAAGTTAATGCTAAAATTTTAACAGGGAGAAAAATGCTACAAGCTGGAGAAAATGCCAAACAAGAAATAATTAATATTCTCCGACAGGCTATGGATGGGCAACAAATTACTACCAGGTTTTCCCCAGGTAGTAACCCAGTTAATAATATTCAATCCCAAGAAGCTTTTAATGCAATTTTCCTGAGTCCAGAAATAGCAGATCAACAAGTAGAAAAATTAGTTACTAATTGGAATAAATGGGCGCTGGTCTGCGGGGGACAGTGGTTTCAACCAGGGCCATTTAATGCAAAAATTGTGGCAGGAAGAATAATAGCTAAAACTATAGCTGATGCAAAAAATCAAATAGCAGATAACATCAAACAAGCCATTAATGGCATAGAAATTAAACCGAATGGTAGTACTAGCCCAAGTGCGCCAACGGGGAATGTTATAGTTAAGCAAAAATTAGAACAAGCCAAAGATAGAAATAAAATTTATAATGATTTTTATCAAACTGAATTAAGCATAAATGCTAATGCAGATAATTTAGCATTTTTAGATAGAGGAATTAAGCAATCTTTTCTGAAAGCCAAAATACCATTTTATCCCGAATATTTCAAGCAAAAACCTGATAATAAAACAATAGTTGCGCCAAATTATAATACAAGTTTTAATCCTTATCCCAAGTTGCGAGAAATTCCGCCAATAGATACAAAAGGATTAGATTTTTTGCATCAAGATATAACCGAAGCTTGTGTATGTATTGGAAATTGTGTCAATGGTAATATGCAAGCGCGATGGCTGGGGAAAAATGGGCTAAAAGCAGGACAATTTTGGAGCGCTACTAAATTTATTGCAGCTTTAAATGTGATTTGTCAAGTCAATACAAAAGATTTTACTTGCGATATAGATAACTGTGTGATTCGCGATAAAAATAGAATGCAACCAGAAATTTCTTTTTATGATTTACTAGAAAATATAGTTAGTTATGATATGGGGGTAGATGTATCAAATAGTTCGGCGGCTTTGTTAAAAAGATTTGCCAGTCGTAAAGGGTTAGAAAATTGGGTAAAAAATATTACTGGTAATCAAAATTTAGAGTTTTTAGGAGATTATGGTTATCCACCTTTAATGACATTACCAGAATTATATGATAAAAATAAACAAACTATTTTGTTAAATGGAATTTCAGAAAATCCCCCAGGTGGAAATAATTTATCTGCTTATGATTTAACTAGGTTAATTTCTATGCTGGGATGGCATAATTATTTAATTTCAGAAGTAAAGCTGCCTGGTGCTCAGTGGCATAGTTTGGAAACAGCTATTAGGGCGATGGGAAATGATTCGTCGCGTTATATTGATGTAGCTTTGCAAAAGTTAGGTATGGATGCAGTTATTAGTAACGTAGCGGTTATTTCTAAATTAGGTTTTGGTATGAATGCTAATACAGGAATGTTTGAGCTTACTTATGTAGCATTGGTACAGTTTATTGATTCGTTATTAGTAGCTGAGGGAAAATCTGCATTTTTGAGAAGCTTTGCTTTAGCGTTGCGGGGAATGAATAAAGATGCAATACAACTGGATGCAAGAATAGCTGCTGAAGTAACAGAAATTGTACGGCGGATAATAACACAAACGATCGCTTAATAAATAAAAATAGGGCCAAATATTTTGATTAATGTTCTCTGTTTTCTTGGTAATTTTTTTAATTAGGGGAAAAATTATTAAAAATGGCCCTTTTTCTCTAAAATAAACTTAATAACTTTTTACAGGCGTAATTGCCTTTTGTTTATATTACCTAACTGTTGGGAGGTATGTATTTGCCGTACCATCATTAGCAAGCGATCGGCTCATTAATTAATACCAAAATAATATTTTATGCCTAGAAGAAAAAAAATCTTTCCCTGTGGCCACAAGGGATATGGGAAAATATGCCATCAGTGTGCCCAAGAAATGGCTGTTAAACAACAAAATGCTCTAAGTCTTGCAGAAAAACGACAGAAAAAAATAGAATGGGAGGCCAGCTTTGCCAAGGACCCGATCGACTTGCGGGACTTGCCTATTCATGTGATTGTGAAAGCACGGGCCATAATACAAGCTTTGGAGAATAAAAAAAATTACACGGAATTTGGTGGCAAAAGACTACGCCACAATCGTTTAATCATTAGTATTCCCTTAACTCGTAATTATCGGATGCTCTGCCGTGATGATGGTAGCATTTTAATCCCTCAAGAAGTTTTATCCCATGAAGATTATAATGTGCGAAAACCTGGGGATTAGGGAATATTATGTTATTGCGAAAGCGAAGGCTAAAAAGTCAGAAATATTTTTGAGTTTTGCTATTTACCTTCGCCTTTTCAATTTGCAGTTAATTTTTCTATTAAATGGTACATCCTATTTTTGAAAATACTCTTTATTAATAGCAACAATAAAGGTATTCTAAATAAACAAGGAAAATGCGGTTATCACAGCGTTTTCGCGCTGGGAAGGTTATGCAAATATATTTAGATTACAGTGCAACTACACCCCCGCGATCGGAATCGATCGCCGCAATGCATGATGTTTTTACCCAAAATTGGGGCAATCCTTCCAGTTTGCATGAATGGGGCCAACGCGCCGCTACTGTGGTAGAAAGGGCGAGAATGCAAGTAGCAGACTTGCTAAATGCTGCTACCTCAGAGTCAATTATTTTTACTTCCGGTGGTACGGAAGCTGATAATTTGGCCATTATGGGGATAGCAAGAAAATATAAAACTCCCCAACATATTATTATTTCTAGTGTGGAACATTCCGCTATTCTTGAACCAGCACGATTTTTACAGCAGCAAGGATGGGATGTAACTTTTTTGCCTGTGGATAATTTGGGCCGAGTTAATCCCCGTGATTTATGTGAAAATATTCGTGGAAATACAGTTTTAGTTTCTATTATTTATGGTCAAAGTGAAGTCGGTACCTTGCAGCCTATTCGGGTATTAGGTGATATTGCCCGTTCTCATGGGGTTTTATTTCATACAGATGCGGTGCAAGTTGCTGGTCGTTTACCTATAAATGTGCAAGATTTACCGGTGGATATGCTTTCCCTTTCTAGCCATAAAATTTATGGCCCGCAAGGGGTGGGAGCGCTTTATGTTCGCCCTGGGGTGGAATTGATGCCTTTGTTGGCTGGTGGAGGTCAGGAGTTTAAGTTAAGATCTGGTACCCAAGCTGTCCCTATTATTGCCGGTTTTGGTGTTGCCGCAGAGTTGGCTAAGGAAGAAATAAAAACAGAAACTCCGCGTTTAATTCAATTGCGCGATCGCCTATTTAATCATCTCATAAATATTCCCGCACTTATTCCCACAGGAGATAGATATTATCGTTTACCTCATCATGTTAGTTTCTGTATCAATGGAGATGGTAAAAATATTACTGGAAAAACTTTAGTGCGACAATTAAATTTAGCTGGAATTGCCATTAGTTCGGGTTCGGCTTGTAATAGTGGTAAACTTAATCCTAGTTATGTGTTAACAGCAATGGGATATAGCGATCGTGTGGCGATCGGTACTATTCGCTTAACTTTAGGACGAGATACTACTGCCGCCGATATAGATTGGACTGCGATGGTACTTCAACAAGTTTTAAACCGTTTGATGCCAAAATTAGCATTACAAAAGTAATTAAGTGGTAAAATACAAATAACCAAATTATGACGATTTTAACAGAAAATACAGAAAAAAACTACTTAGAAATTAACGGTAATATTCCCTTAAATGTAGAAACAGATTCCTTTATTTCTCTGACGCGAAATCCTCCTTTAAAAATCTATTCTCTCGGCTTTCAACCTGCCAAATCAATCCCAGAAATTCCCAGGTGGTTTTTGCAAAAATATGCTAAATTACCATTTACTGTATTAGATCCTTTTGCTGGTTCTGGTACTACTATAATTGAAGCAGTAAAAAATGGAGCATCAGTCTATTGGCTAGATTATCATCCCCTCAGTCGTTTAATTTGTCAAATTAAAAGTTCTCGCTTTTCTGACCAAGAAATTCGCCAGGAAGGTACTAAAATTATTAACCTAGCTAATACTATTATAACTGTAGAAAAAACCGTAAAGTTTACTAATAAAAATATATGGTTCCAAAAACCTGTACAAGAAGGGTTAGAAATTCTGAAGGAATTAATTAGTAAAGCTGACTCAAAAGTTCAGCCGATTTTATGGTTGGTTTTTGCATCTACTGTCCGCAAAAGCTCAAATATGAATGAGGGAATGCTGTTACCTGCTCGACGTACTAATGTAGAAAAAATACCCGATCACACTCGTGCTGATGTTTTTAATAATTTCCAGTTTTTTTTAGATAAAGCAGTAGACGCAATTAGTGAATGGAATAATTTTGTTAAGAAAAATAATATTGAAAATAAAATTACTGAATTACCATTATTTGATGCTCGAAATATAACCGGAAATTTCCAAATAGATGCTATTGTTACATCTCCTCCCTATATTAATGCGATCGATTATGTTTGGGCAGCTAAATTTGAACTGCACTGGCTGGGAATGGTGGCTAGTGATGATGATAGATTAAATTTATATTGTAAAGAAATTGGCACAGAAAGAATTTCTAAACAAGAATACAAAGAATTAGGAAAAACAGGTGATGTTTATTTAGATGAGTTAATCGAAGATATATATACAGGCAAAAAATATCAAGCTAGTAAAGGACAAAATCAACTAAGAGCCAGAGTTGTATATAAATATTTTAATGATATGAAACAACATTTTGCTAGTAGTTTTTTGCAGTTGCGATCGGGGGGTTATTACTGTTTTACTATAGGAGATGTTAGTAAAATATGTGGAGTAGATATACCAGTAGCTAAAATTTTAACTAAATTAGCTGGGGAGGTGGGTTTTCAGGAAATATTCCATTTTCATTTACTGTTGAAAAATCGGAAATTAAATATTCCTAGAAATGTACAATGGTCAGGAAATATTAAACATGATACAACAGTGATTTTGCAAAAACCATAAAGAGTATCTTGGTTAGGGAAAATATAATTTTTGGGTTGGCTGAGAAAATAGTAAAAAGTAAAGTGTCAAAAATATGACTGAATTACCAACAACATTAGAAGAGGCGATCGAACAATCTAAGGTAGCATTACAAGCGGCTATTGCTGATGGCTATCGCCGGGTACAAGTAGAATTAGTTTTTCCAGAAATTCAACTTAAAGCCCAGGCGATCGCTAAAGAATATATAGCACTTTTTGAACAATACGGAGCGGGTTTAAAAGTATTTTTTCCTGATGTTGGCGCTGCGGCTTTGGCAAAACGAGATTGGGGTCAAATACCCTTTAAAGTTAGTGATTTAGGTAGTAGTAGATCACCAGTAGAAAATCGCATAGAAGCAACGGATGAATTGTTTTTATTAGTGGATGCTTCCTCTGTGGAAATTGCCCAAGTCGAAAAATTATGTCAGATGGCAGACGATCGCCCTGTAATTTTAATTATTCCGCGTCTGGAAGATGCTACTACTATAGGTATAGGTTACGCAGGGCGACAATTGCGGGAACGTTTTCTCAGTACTTTACAATCTTGTTACTATATCCGTCCCTTAACAGGTGCGGCTTTATTCCGTTGTTATCCTTCTCCTTGGCAAGTTTGGCTAGAAAAAGATGATAACTATGAACTTATCGCCCAACAGCCAGAAAAACCTTTAGGAGATGCTTTAGAGCAAATTTTGCTCAAAGCTACTGCTGGAGAAGAAAATCAGGACTCGTCCCAGTCTCCAACAACGGTAAAACGTTCCGGTGTTTTTGGTGAACTTAAGCGTTTTCTCCGGGCTTTGAGTCAGTAATAATAAGTTACAGTAAGTTACAGTAAGTTATAGCAGGGTGCATCAGATCTTAAAGTTTTGCTGAAGATTTTAAGTTTTTGGTCTGATGCAGTCTTTTATTATAGGCTGGAAGAAAAAAAACAGGAAACAGGGAAAAAATATTTAAGTATTTTCTTAGTATTAGTATTTTTGTTAACTGTTTTGGTGATGAATATCAATTTAAAATTATTAAAATAAAACCATTAAATATTTATAGGTTATTTAAAATCATTGCAGTTAAAATTCCAAATTCAAAATCATGGGAAATTTCTTAAAAATTAGTGGGGGATAAGTATTTATGAGTAAAAGCGATCGACGCCGCATAATTATAGGGGATGTACATGGTCATTATGAAGGATTGATGACTATTTTAGAGGCGATCGCGCCTAATGCTGACGATGAAGTTTATTTTTTAGGAGACTTAATCGATCGCGGGCCAAAAAGTGCTAAAGTAATTAAATTAGTACGGGAAAATTCCTATTATTGTTTGCGCGGAAACCATGAACAAATGTTATTAGATGCCTTTCCCGATAATCAAATCTATGAGCAAATGCTAAGGGCGTGGATTTATAGCGGTGGAGATGCAACTATAGATAGTTATGGTGCTTTAGGAATTTCGGAAATGTTAGAGGATATAGAATGGATGCGATCGCTTCCTACCTATTTAGATTTAGGAGATATTTGGTTAGTTCATGCTGGAGTAGATCCAGATTTGCCTTTAGAAAAGCAAGGTAGTGAGCAATTTTGCTGGATTCGCGATCGCTTCCACCGCAGCAAAACACCCTATTTTCCTGACAAACTAATTATTATCGGTCATACCATTACCTCTACTTTTCCTGGTATTTATCCTGGTAAACTAATACAAGGAGAAGGTTGGTTAGGTATCGATACAGGAGCCTATTCTCCTGGTAGTGGCTGGTTAACAGGTTTAGATATTACTCATAAAATAGTTTATCAATTCCAGGTTTTTAAACATCGTTTTCGTACCATATCTTTAGAAGACGCTACCATAAAAATACATCCTGACCAACTAAAATCACGAGTAGCATTACCAAGATAATATATAGATTTTTACTAATTAGTACTAGGGGCAAATTATAAATTGCCCCTATTTAATGTTATTAATTCAAAAATTTACTAATTAAATCTTTGTAACCTGCATTATCTAAACCTTCAGTCGAATTATTATTAGGACTTGATTTTAATGCCTGTTGTAATCTAGTAACACGATCTTGTGTAGGGGGATGCGTGCTAAGAATACTAGGAACAGAACCTCCTAATTTCATTAATTTTTGCATAAAACTAACCATTGCAGATTGAGCATAATTAGCTTTACCTAAAGTTTGGAAACCTTTTTGATCTGCTTCAAATTCAAATTCTCGGCTTTTGGGGCGACGCATACCTAATTCTACCCCCAATTGAACAGCAATATTTCTATCAACTCCAGCAGCTTCAGCTATACCTCTAGCTAATAGGGTTTGACGCATTTGGCGGACAACATGACGCCCGGTAATATGTCCGATTTCATGGGCAAGAACACTGGCTACTTCGGCTTCATTATCGGCAGCTTTAAGTAAGCCAGTATGAATATAAACGAAACCGCCCATAGTGGCAAAAGCATTAATACTTTTGTCTTCAACTACTTGAAAAGTGTAGGGAATTTTTGGGCGTTCACTATTTTTGGCTAATCTCTGACCAATTTGATTTATATAGGTATTTAGCCCTGGATTACGATTAAATCTAACTTCGCGACTAACTTGGGAGTTCATTTGTTTTCCCAGCGCTACTTCTTGATTATCGGAAATGTTAGAAACTTGAACTGCTTGTACTCCCCGCAGAATTAAATCTCCCCAGGAAATTGCCTGGGATACTAAAGGAGTAGCCATTACTAACCCGCAACTTACTACAATAGATAGTAAGGGATATAACCAGCGACGTTGAGAACGGCGAAGCCAGAAAGATAGTAAATTAAACATGGTAAAAACCTGTGGAATGGTATCTAAGAAAATATCTAAGCAAATAGATCATCTCTTTTATTTTATAGTTCCCAGACAAAGGCCAGCTACTATTTTGGTAGTGGAGGAGATTTATTTTTGGATTTATTTTTAGGTTCACTAATGCCCTACTATGCTGGTTTTTTTGCTAGTTTTTGGGCTGGAGGGGCGATCGCGGGAATTATTAAAGCAAATTCTTCAAATAGCGTGTTAATGTGCTATAGAAAACTCATCTTTTTTGGGGCAATTGCTTGTAAAGTATGAAGATTGTAGATTCTCAAGGTCGTTTGTTTGGAAAAGTCAGCATTTTAGATTTTGGTGCTGCCCTAGTTATTTTTTTAGTAGTGGTAGGTATCTTTATTTTTCCCGGCCCTACAGGTTCTCTCGCCCAAATTAATGTCACCACCAAGCCGATCGAGGTAGATTTAATTATCAGAGGTTTAAGTGTACGGGAACCGGATATAATTTTTAATGAATTTAAGAAAACTAAAAAAACCAAGGTAATTATTCGCAATCAACCTTATGGTCAGATTGATATTAAACCAGATTCTATCAGACCCTTAAAAAGATTATTAGCTGTACCTCAGCCAGATGGCTCCATCAAAGCTTTACCTGATCCTCGTGTGGAAGAATCTTTTAGTACTAGTATGCTAATGACTTTAAGTGGTAAAGCCAAAATTACCGAAGATGGTCCGGTTTTGGGAAATATGAAAGTTAAAATTGGTACTTCTATAGAGTTAGAAGGACCTAATTATAATTTTAATGCCAGTGTGATTGATGTGAGGTATTAGAAAGTATTGTATTTCATTTTGAAATAAATTTATAGGGGGCGTCAGAGGTAATCATGCGGGAAATAATCAAGTTTTAAACTTCTGATGCCCCCTATATAATAAATTGTGTTAATTGCATAATTTTTGATTGATATAGCCAGAATTAATTAATTTTTACGGTTGGTTTTATTGGAATTTCAATGATAAATTCGGCTCCTTGTCCGGGGGCAGAAATACAGTTAAGTTTACCGCCATGTTTGTCTACTACAACAGAGTGAGAAATGGATAATCCTAAGCCGGTGCCTTTGCCCACAGGTTTAGTGGTAAAAAATGGGTCAAATAATTTGGGTAGTAAGGATGATTTTATCCCTAGTCCATTGTCGGCAATAGATATAGTTATGTAACCTTCAGTAGCCAGATATGTACGAATGGTAATAGTACTAGTTTCGCTATTAATTTGGTGTGGGGACAGGGTTTTATTGCGTTCTTCTAGGGAGTCGATCGCATTAGAGATGATATTCATAAATACCTGATTTAACTGCCCTGCATAGCATTCTATTTCTGGTAATTTTTGGTATTGTTTAACTATTTGAATTCCTAATTTATCACCATGAGGTTTGATGCGGTTTTGTAAAATTAGTAAAGTGCTGTCGATACCTTCGTGAATATCAACAGATTTGCGTTCGGCTTCATCTAGGCGAGAAAAAATCCGCAGAGATTTAACTATTTCACGAATTCGCTCTGCTCCGACTTTGATAGAATTAAATAATTTTGGTAAATCTTGAGCTACATATTCTAAATCAATTTCGTCAATTTTATCTAAAATTTCTGCTGGAGGTTCTGGGTAATAATTTTGATATAATTTGACTAAATCGAGTAAATCTGTAGCGTATTGATTGGCTGGGGAAAGATTACCATATATAAAACTGACAGGGTTGTTAATTTCATGGGCTACTCCAGCAACTAATTGCCCTAAACTTACCATTTTTTCATTTTGGACTAGGTGAGCTTGGGCGTTTTTGAGTTTTTGCATAGCTATTTCAAGCTGTATGGCTTTTGAGCGTTCACGAGATTCGGAATCTCGGAGGGCGGCTAAAGCTTGTTTACGATCGGCTATTTCTATTTGTGCTTGTTGAAATAGGGTGGATTGTTGAATAGCTATAGCAACTTGTACGCTAATTTGTTTAAGGCATTCGATTTCAAATTCCTGCCAGTTGCGATAATTACTACAATGATGGGCTATAAGTAATCCCCATAAATTTTCTCCTTGTAAAATGGGAATTACTAGATTAGCTTTTACTTGTAATTGAGCCAGCATTTGTTGATGGCATTTGTCTAAATTACCATCGTCAATATTATTAATAGTTCTAATTCGGCCTTGTTGATATAGGGGAACGTAGGTATGTAAAAAGCAATCATCTTCTATATTCATGTTTTTAATCGCCATGAATTCTGGGCGGACTGACTCAACTACTACTACACCAGTCCAGTCAGGATTAAAGCGATAAATAACTGTACGATCGGTTTGTAAAAATTCCCGAATTTGGGCGACAGCAGTTTGTAAAATTTCTTCTAGGTTAAGAGATTGACGGATGCGATCGAGAATGCTACTAACTAAACGTTCACGGAGTAGTTGTTGTTGTAAAGCTTCTTCGGCTTGGCGGCGATCGCTAATATCTTCAATAATTTTTACAAAATATTTTACTTCTCCAGTTTCTTCTCTGACGACAGATACAGTTAAATTTACCCATATTATTTCGCCATCACTGCGAATAAATCGTTTTTCTAGGTTATAACTTTGGATTTTTCCTGCTAACAATTTGCTAGTGTATTCCAAGTTTAATTCTAAATCATCGGGATGGGTAATCTCCATAAAAGTTCGCTTCATTAATTGCGCTTTGGAGTAGCCGACTATTTTACAGAAACCGGAATTAACTTTGAGAAATTGACCATCCGGCCAAACTTGAGCAATACCAATAGCAGCCCGTTCAAAGATAGCGCGAAATCTCTGTTCACTTTCTTTAAGGGCGGCTTCGGCTTCTTTGCGATCGGTGATATCCATTGCTATACCTAACAATCGTACAATATCGCCGTTTTCATCTCGTAATACTTGCCCTTTACTATTAATATATTTAAGTTCTTGATTAGGCAAATCAATACGATAGTCAATATCGTAAGGTATGCCCTCAGTTATGGCTTTTTTTACTGCTGTTAACCATTTTTCTCGGTCTTCTGGGTGAATTTTTTCTACGATTTCTGTAAAAGTTGGTAATTGACCTTGGGGACGGTTATAAATGCGAAATAATTCTTCTGACCAAGTAATATTTTGTAATTTTATATCAAATTCCCAGTTACCGATATGAGCAATTCTTTGTGCTTCTTGTAATTGTTTAGTTAGTTTTAAGTTGGCGGCTTCTGCGGCTTGGCGATCGCTAATATCTTTGTGAGTACCTGTCATGCGTAATGGATTGCCTTTTTCATCTTTTTCTACAACTTTGCCTGTGGCTAAAATCCATTGCCAAAGTCCGGATTTATTTAGCATCCGAAATTCTACTTCATAGATAGAATTTTGACCTGATAAATAGGCTGTTAAAGCATTTTT